>JBAYIY010000001.1 GCA_041665365.1 Patescibacteria group bacterium | reverse complement strand
TTTCAGGTGTTTTCTGAACCGGGTACACCACTTGCGGCATTAGTTAGTAATGGTCAGTATGTTATTGTCTTAAACAGTAAAGGTACCACTGTAAAACTAGTGAGTGTAACGGATGGTAGTACAATTCAGACAATGAAAATTCGTAAAACAGCGCAACAAAACAGTAAGTTACTCGTCTATAATTTCTATAATGATGCCAATGAAGAAATAGTTGTAGCCACACGGCGTAACACTACTGTAAAACTATCAGCCTTATCATTGTCGGTTGATCATAAATTAACTAAAGGTAAAACTTTATCCAAAACAGTTAAAGCCAAAAGTATTAAATTAAAACGCAAGGCTAATAATGTGTTAGTGAAACAAGTATCGGCCGTGGTGTTAAAAGCCCGCGTGCAGACCACCGCGACATTACAAGTGATTTAGTGTACACTTAATGTTAAGTATGCCTAAATACATTTCTCCCACATTATTCATAATTATAAATTCTTTATTCTTCATTCCTGCCCTTACTCAGGCTAGTACTTATACAGTTACCAAAACAACCGATACAGCCGATGGCACATGTGATGTCGGTGACTGTTCATTAAGAGAAGCGGTGATTGCTGCCAATGCTAATGCTGCCGCTGATACAATTGTATTAGGTAGTAATACATATACATTAAGTATTACTAATGTTAGTGATGATGAAGATGTTGCCGCGACGGGTGATCTAGACCTGACCGATGCAAATGGTGTTACCATGCAAGGTAATGGTTATAGCAATACAATAATTAGTGCGACGGGGTTGGGAGACAGAGTCTTAGAAATAGCTGCTAATGCCACTGTAATTAATGTCACTTTATCGGGCGGGAATCTCAATGTACCTGATAGCGGTATAGTACAGGGTGGAGGTGTTTTTATCTCGAGTGGTACAGTTAGTTTTTCTGATTGTAAAGTTAGTAATAATAGCATAACGTCATATACTGCGGCCGCTAACGGTGGTGGGGTCTATCTGTCATCACCCGCTACTGTGACTATGACGAATTGTATTATTTCTGGTAATAGTGTGCTAAATCCAGATGGAGCCGGTATGGTAGCTAGTGGTGGTGGCATATTTGTTGATTCCAGTTCAACCTTAAGACTGAGTGCAGTTACTGTTAGTGGTAATACGGCAAATGGTACCAATGCTTATGGCGGTGGCTTAGGTGTTAATGGAGGTTCAGTAACAATCACTAATGCAACAATCAGCGGTAATGCAGTGACCGCAAAAGTAGTAAATGCTGGCGGTGGAGCGATTTATGCGGCGGAATCTGCCACAATTGAAACAGCTTTTTCCACTATTACCAATAACACCGTATCAGGTGGTAGTGATGCCAGTGGCGGTGGAATTTATAGTGCAAATTCAACCGCGTTAAACATAAGAAATTCCATTGTCGCAGGTAATTCTGCAACGACGATTGGTTCAAATTGTTATACTAATTCTGGAGATATTACATCTTTTGGTTACAATATTGCCGATGGTACAAGCTGTTCATCATTTTTTGCGACGGGCGATGCTATTAGTACCGATCCATTGTTAGTTGCTTTAGCTGATAATGGTGGCCCAGTACAAACTCATGCCATTAGTTCGTCATCACCGGCTAAAGATGTAATACCAGCAGTTAGATGTACAGATTATACTTTGGCGGCAGTCACTACTGATGCGCGTGGTGTGCCTCGCCCCGATCATACTAGTTGTGACATAGGTGCCTATGAATTAGATCAAACTGCTCCGGTAATAACTGTGATAGGTTCTAATTCTGTTACTATTGAATACGGTGCAACTTATACCGATGCTGGAACTAGTGTGTTAGACAACTTTGATGATGACGTAGCCGTGTCGGCTTCTAGTATTTCTACAACAACATTAGGTATACAAATTATTACGTTTACTGCCACCGATGATTCAGGTAATGTCGGTACAGCCACGCGCACAGTCAATGTGGTTGATACCACCGCTCCAACGATTACGCTCACTGGAGATAATCCACTCACTTTAACTCAAGGTGATACTTACACTGAACCAGGTTATGTTGTCAGTGATGCCGCTGATGCTGCTCCAACTGTTGTTGTCACCGGTTCCGTTGATACCGCAACAGTTGGTTCATATACTTTAACATACACTGTCACTGATGCCTCCACTAATTCCAGCTCAACTAGGCGTACAGTAAATGTCATATCTCGCGGTGCTGCTACCAATGTAACGACGGCTAATGATGGATCAATTACCATTACCTATGCTGATAGTTCAACTAGAACCTTTACGATTTTTTCCGGTGATACCAAAAAACCCTTAGCGGCTCTAGCCGGTGATGGATTGTTAGTAGCTGTGTTACGCGGTAATGGTCGAGTAGTAAAATTGGTCGATGTCTCGACGGGTGCAATTATCGACCAAGCATCTGTTCGGCGCAAGACACAAACTAACAGTAAATTATTAGTACATAACTTCTATAGTGATGCCAAAGAAGAAATAATTATTGCCACGCGGCGTAATAGAACTGTTAAACTATCCTCATTGTCTTTATCGGCTAATCAGACTCTTACAAAAAGAAAGACAGTTATCACAGTTACAGCCAAAGCCAGAACGATTAAATTAAAACGCAAAGTTAATAAAGTGTTAGTGAAACAGGGTAGCAAAACCATTATTCGGGCGAGTGTACAAAAGAGTGCGGCTCTAGTACAATTGTAGCCATTATGGCCACACCAACCTTCCCAGAAGCGGAGCAAGCCGTGACGGCGTTTTGGAAACAACACCGGGTTTTCGAGCGTTCAGTATCCGAACGACCAATTGATAAGCAGTTCAGTTTTTATGATGGGCCACCGTTTGCGACGGGGTTACCGCACTATGGGCACATTGTGGCGTCTACTATTAAGGATGTCATTCCGCGTTATGCCACCATGCGTGGGTATAGGGTAGAACGGCGCTGGGGGTGGGATTGTCATGGTCTACCAGTGGAGAATCTAATCGAAAAAGATTTGGGTTTAAAAACCAAACAAGATATTGAAGTGCTGGGTGTGGCTAAATTCAATCAGGCGTGTCGCACCAGTGTTCTGAAATACACCACTGAGTGGCGGCAAACCATTGAGCGGTTAGGGCGGTTTGTGGATATGGATAATGATTACCGGACGATGGATCCAGCCTATATGGAATCTGTCTGGTGGGTGTTCAAACAACTCTACGATCAGGGTTTAATCTATGAAGGCAAGAAGGCGATGCACATTTGCCCGCGTTGTGTCACATCACTATCCAACTTTGAAGTGACCTTAGGTTATAAAGATATCACCGATAGTACGGCTTATGCGAAATTTAAAATCATTGGGCAAGATTATGCTTTAGTAGCCTGGACAACCACGCCCTGGACCTTACCGGGCAATTTATTATTGGCCGTGAGCCCACAAGAAAAATATGTGGTGGTTAATACTGCAGACGGCAAAATAGTCTGTGCCGAAAAATTATTAGCCCAAGTTGTGCCGGATGGTCAGGTTGAAAAAACCTTGTTAGGCAGTGAGTTAGTCGGTTTAAAATACGAACCTTTATTTTCGTATTTTAAAGATACTAACCAGGCTTTTCGTGTAGTCGCTGCCGATTTTGTCACCACCACCGAAGGTACCGGCATCGTGCATATTGCGCCCGGTTATGGTGAAGATGATTATCAATTAGGTTTGCAAGAGGGCGTTGAGATTCTGCAACATGTGAACATGGAGGGAAAATTTATAGATGCAGTGACGGATTTTGCCGGTATAGCGGTTAAACCAAAAGATAATTCTAGTAGCACAGATAAAAAAATCATTCAGTGGTTAAAAGACCATAATCAATTATGGCGCGAGCAAGATTACACTCATAGTTATCCGCACTGCTGGCGCTGTGATACACCGTTATTAAATTATGCTACCAGTTCTTGGTTTGTGCGTGTTACCCAAGTGAAAGACAACATGATGAAAAATAATGACACGATTACCTGGATGCCGGAGCATGTGAAATATGGTCGGTTTGGTAAATGGCTAGAGGGTGCAAAAGATTGGGCGATTTCCCGCGAACGCTATTGGGGTGCGCCGTTACCAATTTGGCAAGCTGACGACGGAGAAATAATATGTATCGGCAGTAGCGCTGAATTAGAGCAATTATCTGGCCAAACTATTACTGATTTACATAAAGAGTTTGTTGATTTGATAACCTTTCAACACAACGGCAAATTATTTAAAAGAATTACGTCGGTATTAGATTGTTGGTTTGAATCTGGCTCCATGCCTTATGCCCAAAACCATTGGCTGGGAGGAAAAACTGATAAAGAGTTACCACCTGGTTTCCCGGCTGATTTTATTGCTGAAGGGTTAGATCAAACCCGCGGTTGGTTTTATACCCTCACCGTATTATCAACGGCACTCTATAACCAACCAGCCTTTAAAAATGTGATCGTCAATGGTTTGGTGTTAGCCGAAGATGGTAAAAAGATGAGTAAGCGCTTAAAAAATTATCCCGAACCCAGTGTCGTGTTTGATAAATACGGGGCTGATGCGTTACGGTTTTATTTAATGAGTTCGCCGGTAGTCAAAGCCGAAGATCTACGCTTTTCCGAAAAAGGGGTGGATTTAGTCATGAAACGGGTATTGCTCACACTCTGGAATGTGACATCTTTTTATACGATGTTTGCGGCAGGTAAAACCATTCCGGATAAAGTGACTGCAACTCACATCATGGATAAATGGGTGCTGGCTTACACTCAAGCCGTCATTCGTGATGTCACTCAAGCCATGGATAATTATGATCTGTCGACCGTAACAACTAGGTTGGAGCAGTATATTCAAGCCGTGTCTACTTGGTATATCCGCCGAAGTCGAGCCCGGTTTAAAGATGCCGCTAGTCAAATTGAGGCCTTGAGTACTTTAAAATATGTTTTATTAACCATCTCTAAATTACTGGCACCATTTACACCGTTTATCGCTGAACGCATTTATCAAACACTCAAGCCTGAGGCTATCACCACCGGCGATTCGGTGCACTTAACTTTATGGCCAGATATTCAAGAAAATTTTGTCTCTGATGAAATTGTTTCTAAAATGAATAAAACTAGAGAACTAGTTGAAAACGTACTGGCTTTGCGGGAAAAATTAAATATAAAAATCAGACAACCGTTAGCCACGGTGACATTACCGTCTGGGCTTGATCCAGAATATATAGATGTTCTATTAGAGGAGGTTAATATTAAACATCATAAATATGGTGATGTTGTTGAGATAGATACAACATTAACACCGGAATTAAAAGACGAGGGCATGTTACGTGAACTGGTGCGCAGTTTGAATGCCTTAAGGAAGACATTAAAATTTACGATCAATGATCAAAAAAAATTGCTCTATCACACCACTCCAGCATTAAGCGTTATTTTTCAAAAATATGATGCTGATTTACAAACCAGTATTATAGTTAGTGCCATAGGGGAGAGTGATCAAATTCAAGAACATATATTGAAAGTGAATGGGATTGAGTTAAGTGTGACGTTTAAAGATTAATCATGTCTGCAACAGTTAATACGCGGGGCATCGTACTATTTTACGAACCCTGGCGTGACTACGACCGTCGCTATGTCATCTACACCGAACAGTTCGGTAAGATTCGGGCAACGGCTATGGGTGTGCGCCGACCAACCGCTAAGCTGACTGGAGTGCTAGAGCCTTTTGCCGAAACCGAGCTGTATATTATTTTAGGAAAAAATTATAAATTAGGAGGTGCTACTGTGCAACATCGCTTTAGCCATGTTACTAAATCATTGCCCAAAAACGCCGCCATGCTTTATATGGTTGAAGTATTAGATCAACTAGTAAAAGTAGACGCGCCAGATGAGCGCGTGTATCAATTATTATTTAGTAGTTTTACCTGGCTAGATCACGCCTCGTATTCCAAATTATTGCCTCTTAGTTTTGTGATTAAACTGGTTCATATTTTAGGCTACACTATTGGGCAAGATAAGGTCACACAGTGGTTAGCGGTTAGTCCGTATGAGGATATTCAAAAATTACGCTTAGATCAGCCCACTTGGCAGGCTCTTTATCAAGCCGTGCAACTGTGGTTATACGAGTATATTGGCACTCATGTACAGAGTGAGAAATTTTTAGTATAATGCTCCTATGAGTAAGCGCCGTAAACCAACCGCCACTGAACAGAAACATACTGATTTTGTAAATTTCTATGCCTCAGATGATCCAGAGGAAACCATTGATATGACCACTCTCGAACGCGGTACCGGCAAACAGCGTTGGGCAACATTGGGTGTTAGTGCGATTATTTTGTTGTCCGCCATCGCCGCCGGGCTCGGTTATATGGTGTTTAGTGACAATCGTTTAACAGTCTCACCGAGTGAAGTTACAGTTGCCCTAAAAACTGATTTGAATGATGCACAAACTGTTGCCTCCGGTGATGAAATGACTTTGACTATCACATATAAAAATAACAGCGCCGTCACTTTAACCACTGGTTCAGTTGAATTAGTTGAACCGGATGGGTTTTATGCTAAAAATACTACTAAACAATGGGATATTTCAGATCTTGTTCCTGGTGCGAGTGATAATATTACCGTCACTGGGCAAGTGCTCGGTAAAGTGGGTGACACGAAAGATTTTACGGCCTTGTTAACCTACACACCACAAAATTTTGCTTCCAATTTTCAAACCTCAGCCACTACCAGTATCACAGTGGGGGAATCGATTATTAAGGTTGATGTCAGTGTACCAGAACAGGTGCGCAGTGCTGAAGATATGGAGTATGCGTTTACGATTACCAATTCAGCCTCGTTATCGCTGGTCAATACAAAGGCTGTGCTGCAATTTCCGGCCGGGTTTACTCCCACCACACAAACTAGTGAGTGGACGTTTGATGAAATTGCGGCCAATGAATCCAGACAAATAAAACTAACCGGTACGATGGATACGGACGCAGCTGAAAAACAGGAGTTTGTCTTACAAGTGGGCATTCAAGAGCCGGATGGTTTCTTAAATCTGCAAGCGGAGGATCGTCATACCGTGAAAGTGTCTAACCCTGAATTAGCGCTCAGTTTATCTGGGCCGAGCAGTGTGGCGGCCGGTGGGCAATTAGATTATGACATTAAAGTTAGTAACCCATCCAAAACTGATATTAAAGAGGTGCAGTTACAGCTCGATTTTTCTGGCAACGCCGTGGAAGCCAGCTCAGCTACTTTAGATACCATTGCTACATTGGCACCAGGTGATGAACAAACTTTATCATACCAAGCTCAAGTGAAAGACAATATTCCAGACACCACCAGTGCCATCACCGCCACTTTATCTATCGGCCAAGCCAAAGTAGACGATGCTGAAGTGGAATTTACCACGACAGCCGATGTCACCACCGCCGTGCAAGGGGAGTTTGAGCTCTCCGCTGCTGCGCGCTATTTCGCTGATGATTTAACCAAACTTGGTTCCGGTCCGATTCCGCCGCAAGTGGGTGAAACCACTCAGTATGTAATAATGTGGACGCTGGTCAGCGGTGGTCGAACCATGACTGATTTAACTATCACCACCACGTTGCCGGACAATGTTGAGTTTGTGGCCAGTTCTGCTAATGACATCGCTTACGATAGTAGTACCAGAACCGTAACTTATAGTGGTTCAGCTGCTACCGCCCAATTTACCGTCAGTGTTACTCCAACCAAAACCGATGTTGATAAATTAATGATTTTAACGCATGAGGCCATTGCCGCAGCGACCGATGCAGCAAGTGGTACGGTAGTACAAGCGCAAGCCAAAAAATTAACCACCCATCTCGATACCGATCCTGGTGCGACCGATGATGGCATTGTGGTGAAGTAATATGGTGCTGCCGACCCAACACGGTAATGTCCCATTGCCGGCGTTCATGCCGATTGCCACGCGTGGCACCGTGAAACATTTACACCAAGCTGATTTAACCGCGATCGGTAATGATATTCTGTTGAGTAATGCTTATCATTTATATTTGCGGCCGGGTTTAGACACATTACGGGCGGTCGGTGGGCTGCATAACTTCATGCACTGGGATAAACCCATTCTCACAGATTCTGGTGGATTTCAAGTGTTTAGTTTGGCTCACCTAACAAAAATTACCGCCGAGGGTGTACGGTTTAATTCGCATATTGATGGTGCCGAACACATGTTCACACCGGAGTTATCCATGGAGATTCAAGCGGCGATTGGTTCAGATATCCAAATGTGTTTTGATTATTTTCCGGGGTATCCGGCTAGCCGAGCGCAAGCCGAACAATCAGTCGCTCTCACTACCGCTTGGGCCAAACGTTGCTTAGCCAAAAAACAGGATAAATTATTATTTGGCATTGTCCAAGGTTCAAGTTTTGCGGATTTACGTAAACAATCCGCCGCTGAGTTAGTGGCGTTAAATTTAGATGGTTATGCCGTGGGCGGTTTGGCCGTAGGGGAGCCGGTTGAAATAATGTATGAGATGTTAGAAGCCACTGTGCCATTATTACCCGTCGATAAACCGCGATATTTAATGGGTGTTGGACAACCGGAACAAATTTTAGAATCAGTCAAAAGGGGTATAAATATGTTTGATTGCGTCTTGCCCACTCGTAACGCGCGTCATGCCCAAGCCTATCTACACTTACAACCAGATTTGATAGATTCTAAATTAGAGCAAGTTTTTTTTGAACGAGTTAATTTATCCGCCAGTAAATTTCAACTAGATACCACACCGTTAGATCAATATTGTCATTGTACTACTTGCACCTCTGGTTATACCCGAGCTTACATACGTCATCTTTTTTCTGTGCAAGAACCGTTAGCTATGCGTTTAATTACAGTCCATAATGTATCTTTTTATATTGAATTAATGTCTAGTATTAGAAAATATGTCTCACACGATTAAATATTTATTGTTAGTAATATTAATCAGCACTGGGTGTAGTGCTGAAATTGAACCGAATCAGGTGGCCTATAAAGACTGGACAAAAGTGCAACCAGGCGTGCAGTTCAAACAAGTTTTAGAACAAGCTGAATTATTTGATATCATTAAAATTGATCCAACTAAAGTGGATATTAGTGTTAAGGTAGATGAAACTACACCACTATCAGTCGCCGATTGGCAAACTAAACTTGATGCGACAGTAGTAATAAATGGCAGTTATTTTGACGAAGCTTATCAGTTGGTTACTAGAACACAAACCAACGATCAAACTTATGGACCGTTATTAACTGGCCAAACGGGGGCATTTTATCAAGTAGCTAGTAGTTGGCAGCTAGGTAATATCAAAGATGTTGCTCTGTCCGATACTAATCAATTAATTCAATCTTATCCAATTTTAGTAGAACAGGGTGAAGCTTTGGTTGAAGACAGTAATGGCGCTGTGGCGCAGAGAACTGTTGTAGCGCTGGATGCGTCCGGTAAAATATACTTTATAATTGCTGAACATGGGGTATTAACTTTACAACAAATGGCGACCATCATAGCAGCGTGGACGGAGCCAAATATAGAAACAGCTTTGAACTTAGATGGGGGCACATCGACTGGTTTGGTGATAGCCAGTGACGCGGTTAATTATAGTGATGATTCATTTGTCGTACCATCGGTGATTGTGCTACACTAGGCCTATGTCTCAACATTATCAAACCAAATATAAACTCGATACGGCTGTTGCCATCATCTTTATTTTTGTTGGCACAGTCATCATTAGTACCGTTTTTGGCATGATGCTGTTTCCTGTCTTTACCCACGTTTGTGCCGAACAGCTTTTATTAGGTGTCGCGCGGATTGGTTACGGTGGCATTGCCGTGGCTTTTATTGGTGTGTGTTTGGAAGCATACAATTTATATGAAATGCATAAACAACACGTGGCTGTAGTGATGGCCGCCAGTATTGTTGGAGTAGTCATTACCAGTTTAATGATTCATTATTTGGCGCAAGCTTATTCTTGTACCGTGTTATGACGAATTTAGATTGATATGGTTTTGCTGTGGTGGTACAGCACTGGGTTAGTGAGCTTGTTACGCCAAGTGCGTGATCAAATTACGTCATTTGCGCAATCGTTGAATTTGGGCACACTCACTAAATATTTATTTGTACCCATGTATGGTTATAATGATATTTGGAGTCGGATTATTAGTTTTTGCGTGCGGCTCGTGCAGTTTGTTATTACTGCCATAATAACTTTAGTATATATAGTAATTGAGCTATGTGGAGTAGTGATTTGGTTATTGGCACCACCGGTGGTAATTGGTAATTTAATCTATCAGATAATCGGTTTGTTATGGATCCAGTAATACTGCGTGCCCCACACCAAACTACCGAATATCCAGTAATTGGCATATATGATGATGATATTATTTACTGGCGCCAACCGCACCATGGTTTGCACCGCTATTGGCATTGGTTGATCCACGGCTTTGATTACGTCATAAATTTTTTGCTGATTCTGTTAGCCATGGCCGGTATTATTGCCATTTACCCATTGCTCACTAGTTTAGTCGGGGAAACCTTCGCTTATGAAAAATTCTTTAGTGAGTTATCCTGGGAAAGATTAGTGTTCTGGGTATCAGTGTTAGCGGATATAGAATTATATTATCGGGTGGAACGAGCTTTACATCGCGTGAAAAACATTACTGTAGTGCAAGCCTTACAGAAAATGCCGACCGTAGTAAATGATTGGGAAAATATTTCCCCATTAGTGCCAAAATTAGGGA
This sequence comes from Patescibacteria group bacterium, assembly GCA_041665365.1. NCBI lineage: Bacteria > Patescibacteria group bacterium. Next base: position 200,443 of record JBAYIY010000001.1, on the reverse strand, counting down.
TCAATGCCGCGCAATTTGTGGCTGGTGATACGCAACGTTTAGTTGATCAAATTTCACATTTAACTACCCCGGCACAACTTGCCACTGTCCTGATTGATCACCCCGATGTGCGCGCGGCTTTATTTAGATTAGAGTTATACATTCCGGATATCAAAGCCGGTTGTCAGCGTGTGTCACAACGCCAAGATGAACGCTCACAAACTACTTATCAAGAAGCGATGATTTTAGCGTACTGTGAAGCCCGCGCTAATAAACGGCCACATATTAGCCCGCTCGAAATGTTTGTTGGAGCAGTGTTGGCCGACCCATGGTTAATCGCCTTATTAGAAGACCATACTGTGACAGTAGATCAATTGCGTCACGTGGTGCATTGGGGGAATATTGTGCGCGATGTTTTGCAACACGAACGCTCCCGCCGCAGTTCAGCGCGCAACAAACCGAAGACGACTATGAATCGAGCCATGACCGCCCGACCGACTAAACTGTTAGATGCAGTGTCGTTTGATTACACCCTGCAAGCTAAGGCGAACCAATTCACACCCGCCATTGGCCGTGACCATGAAGTAGCTGAAGCGTTTCGAATTTTACAAGAGGGGAACAGTAGTGTGATGTTGTTAGGTGAACCAGGCGTTGGTAAAACCACTATTTTGGAAGGCATCGCCGAATTAATGACAGCCGAACATGTGCCTGGCCCGTTGCAAGATAAACGTTTGGTAGTAACAGACCCTGGTGCCATTATTTCCGGTGGTGGGCAAGCCGGTGGTTTAGAACAAAGAATGGAGCAACTCATTCATGAAATCATCATGGCCGGAAATATTATTTGGTGTATCGAAGATATTCATACTTTATTAGGCGCCGGTTCAACGCAATCTAGTATCGACATTGGTAAGATATTAATGAATTATATTTCGCAGGGTTACATTAAAGTGATCGGTACAACAACGACACGGGAATATCAACACTATCTTGAAAAACAAGAAGCCTTTATGCGCCGGTTTCAAGTGGTACATGTGCCCGAGCTAACACCGGATAGTGCCATTTTAGTGTTAGAAGGTCGCGCACCATTTGTGGAAAGTAAGTATCAAGTTTATTTTACTTATGCTGCGTTATCGGCTTGTGTAGAATTAACCGAACGGTTTATGAAAGATCGTCATTTACCGGCCAAAGCCATTGCCGTCATGGAAGAAGCCGCCATTCTCGCGCGCGAACGAGCTAAGGGCACAACTTTAGTAACCAAAGAACATGTGGCGGAAGTGGTGGCAGAAAAAACTAATGTATCTGTCACCAGTCTCACTGAATCTGAAGCACAAAAATTATTATTACTTGATCAAACCTTGCATGCGCGCGTCATTGGCCAAGATGAAGCTGTCACCGCCATCGCTCATGCTTTACGCCGGGCGCGAGCCGATGTGCGTGATACCACCAGACCAATTGCCTCATTTTTATTTCTTGGTCCTACCGGGGTGGGTAAAACCGAAACGGCCAAAGCCATCGCTGAGGCTTATTTTGGGGCTAGTAATAGAATGATTCGTTTGGATATGTCTGAGTATAGTGCCGCCAAGAGTATCGATCATCTGATGGATTTTTTAACTGAGGCTATTCGGCAAATGCCCTTTGCCATTGTGTTACTCGATGAGTTTGAAAAAGCCAGTCCGGAAGTACACAATATATTTTTACAAGTGCTCGATGATGGCCGCCTGACTGATGCGCAAGGTCGCACGGTGGATTTCACCAATGCTATGATTATTGCCACCTCCAATGCGGCTACGATTGAAATTCAAGAGTCATACCAACAAGGTTTAACCCATGATGATATCCGGCAACATTTGCTCGATGATGGTGTGCTCCAAAAATTCTATCGCCCAGAGTTGCTCAACCGGTTTGATCACATCGCCATCTTTACACCGCTGGAAACGCATGAACTGTTAGCGGTGTGTGAGTTACTGTTGCGTCAGGTCGGTAAGCAATTACGCGACAAGGGGATTGTGTTTCGTTGGACAGCCGAAGCCGTGTTGGAGCTAGCCAAACTAGGTTATCATCCGCAATTTGGGGCGCGGCCATTGCGGCGTTTGATTCAAAATCGCGTGGAGGATGGCATTGCCGATTTATTATTGAGTGGTAGTTTAAAGCGACGCGATATTGTGGAATTACAAATGGGAGGGAAATTAACTATTTATCCAGCCGAACGCATGTAATATGTGGGCATATTTAATTTTGATTATATTATTAGCGGCCTTATTACCAGTGGCTTTCGCCGGTTTATCCCTCGCCCCCTGGGTACCAATGTGGAAAAAAGATCTGGAACGGGTAATGCAATTAGCCGAGCTTAAACCCGGCGAAACATTTTATGATTTAGGTTGTGGTGATGGCAAAGTGGTTTTGTATGCCGCCCGGCACTATCAAGCCAACGCGATTGGTGTAGAAATTGCCTGGCCATTATGGTTAGTGTGTCAAATAAAAAAACTACTAATTTGGACACCCAAGGCTAAATTTAAACTTGGTAATTTATTCAAAACCAACGTGAGTGATGCTGATGTGGTGTATGTGTTTGGTATGCCAAAAACCATCCAACAAAAACTCCAAGCCAAACTCGACCGCGAACTAAAACCCGGTGCCCGGGTAATTTCCTACAGCTTTGCTTTTCATGGCTGGGAACCATACAAAAAAGACAAACCCACCAAGCACGATTTAACGATTTATTGTTATAAAAGGTAAATAAAAAAGTACTTAATTTTTAACGAGTTTGTTTGGTAAATATCATGGGGTGTGTTAGTATGCATTTATGAAATTCACGCGTACAAAAAAACTCATTTTTGTTAATAATAAAGGGGGTGTTGGCAAAACCACTATGGCCTTTAATTGTGCTGTGTCCTTTGCTAAAGCTGGCTATAAAACGGTGTTGGTAGATCTTGATCCACAGTGCAATCTAACTCGTTTGACGATGGGCGATCAGTATTATGAAAAAAATCTTTTTTCCAGTCAGGAAAAAACAATTTACGATGTTTTACATGGGGTTATTAATGGTGGAGCCGATATTGATTTGTCTGTAAATTTTATGCCGGTTAAGTCGTATAATAATCTGTCTTTATTGAAGGGTGATATTAATCTATCCGCGTATGAAGCTTTATTGATAAATGCTTATGGGCAAGCGGCGGCCGGACAACAAATTGGTTATTTTCAAACCAGTGCCATTGATCGCTTTTTGCGAGAAAAAGGTTTGCATGAAGAAATTGATATTTTTATTATTGATACTTCTCCCAGTTTGGGATTGTTAAATCAAATGATCGTGTTGGGTGGTGATTATTTTGTAGTACCAATGATGCCGGATGCCTTCAGCGTTCAGGGGATTGAGAATCTTGGGACGGTCTATGAAAAATGGAAAAACTCATGGAAAGTAACCGCTAAAGCCTTGTCGGGAAACACGGAAACAAAATTTGTTTTACCAGGTGATCCGTTGTTTATTGGTTACATTATTAATTCATATAATGTTTATGGAAAACAACCGATCGTCGATCATCGCGCTTGGATGGAAAAAATTCCAGACAGAGTGAGAATATTTCTATCAGAAAAGCATTGTCGCAATGGTTTAGTGCAAGCGAGCTGGAAAAATCCTCTACAGATTATTCAAGATTATGGTCGGATTCCAGAGAAATGTCAGGAATTAGGTAGCGCGATATTTGATCTTGATCCAAATCTGGTTGATGCACATCAAATCGGCACCAAAGAAAATATTGAAAAATCGCAAGAAGAATTTACCGCCCTAGCCAAAGCGATTTTAGGAGTGCTTACTGCCTATTAGTATCCGGTACATTGCTATGAATAAAAAAACTGATATAGAAAACATTGATCAGCAGTTAATGAACTGGCGGAAACAATTTAACAAAGAAATTCCAGAGCGGATTGGTCTTGCTTTCTATACAAATGATGATGGAGAGGTTGAGATTGAAGTCTATATGACTGATGAAAGTATGTGGATGAGTCAGCAAATTATGGCGCAACTTTTTGGTGTAGAAGAACATACTATCACTTATCACATTCAGGAAATATACAAAAGCGGAGAATTAGAAGAAAAGGCAACTACTCGAAAAATTCGAGTAGTTCAAAAAGAAGGAAAACGACAAGTCAATCGTGAAATTCAATTTTATAATTTAGATATGGTTATTTCTGTCGGTTATCGCGTAAATTCTATTAAAGCAACCCAATTCAGAAAGTTTGCCACGCGAGTGCTCCATGAATATATCCAAAAGGGCTATGTTCTCAATGATAGCCGATTTAAGCAAGGACGAAAGTTTGATGATGGATATTTCAAAGAAATGCTGGAACGAATTAGAGATATTCGCCTCAGTGAACGCCGTCTTTATTTACAAATTACCGATATTTTTGCGCTTGCTTCGGATTATGATAAAAGCAGTGTTATTACAAAAGAGTTTTTTGCCTTTATTCAAAACAAATTACATTTCGCTATTGCCGGAGGAACTGCGGCCGAAATAATTTATGAACGAGTAGATGCTTCAAAAGAAAATATGGGATTGACCTCATGGGCACATTCTCCGAACGGAAAAATTTATAAAACAGATGTTACAATAGCAAAAAATTATCTAAAAGAAAAAGAATTGCACAGATTGAGGCTTGCAGTGAGCGCCTTTCTTGACTTAGCCGAAATAAGAGCCGAGCGACAACTACCTACAACAATGCAAGATTGGATTGGTTTTATGAGCGGTTACCTTGATCTTAATGGTTATCCTGTGCTGGAAGGATTGGGGAAAGTGAGCAAAGAACAAGCTGATGAAAAAGCTCTTGATGAGTATTCAAAGTTTCGAGTGATTCAAGATCGCAGTTATGAAAGCGATTTTCAGAAAATGCTGAAAGATGTTGATGAAAAATCAAAGCCCAAACCAAAGAAATAACTATGACTAAAACTTACAATAACATTGCCAAAATTGTCGTCAGACAAAATGCTTCGTACGGCGTTTTTTTGATTTGATTTGTGGGGGGAGTGTGGTAGGATAGGTGGGACATGGGAAAGAAATCAACTAAATCTACCAGTGCAAATGTTGGCTTTGAAGAGACACTCTGGTCTCTAGCCGATAAAATGCGTAACAACATGGACCCGGCCGAATACAAGCATGTGGTGCTTGGTTTGATTTTTCTCAAATACATTTCTGATTCATTCGAAGAAGTCTACAAAGTTATTAAAGTCGATGCTGACTATTACGAAGGCCAGGAGGAAGACAAAGACGCCTATATTGCTGAAGGCGTGTTTTGGGTGCCAACAAAGGCTCGCTGGGAATATTTAAAAGCCAATGCTAAGAAACCAGAGATCGGCAAACTTTTAGATGACGCCATGATCGCCATTGAAAAAGATAATCCGAGTCTTAAGGGTGTACTGGCTAAAAACTACGGTCGTCCTGATCTTGATAAAGTTCGTCTCGGTGAACTCATCGATCTTATGAGTTCTATCGGCCTGGGCGATAAAGCCAGCCGTAGCAAAGATGTTCTCGGTCGTGTCTATGAATATTTCCTCGGCAAATTTGCCGGAGCTGAAGGTAAAGGTGGAGGACAGTTTTATACTCCCCAATGCGTGGTTAAATTACTTACAGAAATGATTGAGCCCTACAAAGGACGGGTGTACGATCCTTGTTGCGGTTCCGGTGGTATGTTTGTACAAAGCGAGAAGTTTATTGAGTCCCACGGTGGTCAGACTCACGACTTGGCTATTTATGGTCAGGAATCAAACCCAACAACGTGGCGTTTGGCAAAAATGAATTTAGCTATTCGTGGTATTGAAGCCAATCTCGGAGAAAAGAATGCTGATACTTTTCATAACGATTTACACAAAGACTTAAAAGCCGATTTTATTTTGGCTAATCCTCCATTTAATGATAGCGATTGGAATGGTCAGTTACTCAAAGACGATGTCCGCTGGAAATATGGTGTGCCTCCGGCTAGCAATGCCAACTACGCGTGGATACAGCACATGATTCATCACTTGGCTCCAACTGGCATCGCCGGTTTTGTATTGGCCAATGGTTCACTTTCTACTAACACCTCCGGCGAAGGAGACATTAGACAAGGTTTGATCAAGAATGGTTTAGTTGATTGCATTGTCGCTCTCCCAAGCCAGTTGTTTTACACGACACAGATTCCAGCTTGTTTGTGGTTTGTCTCTCGCGATCGCTATGATCACAAATTCCGCAATCGCCACGATGAGATTCTGTTTATTGATGCTCGCAAAATGGGAACGATGGTTACTCGCAAAAATCGAGAGCTTATCGATGAAGATTTGAAAAAGATTACCGGCATTTATCATGCCTGGAGAACTCCTAAAGGAAAGTATGAAGATGTAAAAGGTTTCTGCAAAGCGGCCAAAATAGCAGACGTTGAAAAGAATGGGTTTGTCCTTACGCCCGGCCGTTATGTCGGCTCGGATTATGTAGAGGAAGACTACGGAACTTTTGAAGATAAAATGACTAAAATTACAGTCGAACTTTCAGGTCAGTTTAAGCAGTCGAAAGAGCTGGAGGATAGGATAAAGAAAAATCTCAAGAGTATTGGGTTTGAAATAAAATAATTATATGAAAGAGAAAATAAAATCATCAGCGGTAATTGTTTTAAAAGTCATTATATTTTTTGGCTTTCTAATACTACTTTATGCTGGCTCTCTTTACATTTTCAAAAACATATCAGACGTACTTGCAAAAAACATATTGGAATATATCAGAGCTTTGGCATGGCCAGTCGTTGTGCTTTTGATAGCATTTACTTTTAGAGTTAATATTGCTCAGCTTATTGAAAGAATGGAGGAGTGGGAAATACCTTTTGTTGGCAAAGGAAAAGCTCATGGTGTATTAGCACAACAGCAAGAAACAATAAAAACAGATGTTGTTGTTGCTCAAAATGAGGGTGAAGACTTTAAGGCAATAGTGACCACCAAAGAAGCAGAAATCACAGCATTGAAAGATAACTCCCAACAGCTAGTTGAAAAGCTTACACGAGCACAAATAGAACTTGATTTTGAAAGAATTTACAATATTATTTTTGCAAGTCAGGTTGACTTACTATTTAAGATCAACAACTTTCCTCAAGTAGAGTTTGCTTACATAACTGATCATTATACAAAATCTCAACAGACCGCATTGACGCTTCTTAAGGACTGGACTGTTTTTCAATATATCCAATTTTTAATAACCAATCAGCTGATTTAATATAAGGTAGATACAACGATGGTTTCAATTACCCAGAAAGGACGAGCTTTTATCTCCTATCTCGCAGTAATGAATTATAAGAAATATGGCATCTAATTTAACAACAAAATTTAAAGAGAATAATGTTGGAGCTATTCCACAAGAATGGGAAGTAAAAACATTGGGCGATGTTTTGGAAATAACTTCCAGCAAGCGAATTTTTATGTCGGAGTATGTTAACTCCGGCGTTCCATTTTATAGAGGCAAAGAGATAATAGAAAAAGCTAACGGTGATAGAGACATATCTACTCAATTATATATTAGCGAAAAAAGATTTTCTGAAATTGAAGATAAATTTGGTGCTCCCAGAGAAGGTGATATTTTAATGAGTTCTGTCGGTACATTGGGAGTATCTTATCAAGTAGGAAAAAATGAGAGATTCTATTTTAAAGATGGTAATTTAACGTGGTTTAGAAATTATGCAGAGAATATATGGCCTATTTATATTCAATATTGGCTAAGATCTCCTGTTGGACAAAGAAGTATTTTATCAACTGCAATTGGCTCAACACAGCCAGCACTTACAATTGATGGTTTAAAAAAGATTGTCTTGGCTCTTCCTCAAAAACAAGAACAAAAGAGAATTACTGAAATTCTTTCCTCTCTTGATTACAAAATAGAACTTAATCGTCAGATAAATGATAATTTAGAAAAGACAGTGAGTATGTTATTCAAACGATGGTTTATTGATTTTAATTTTCCAGACAATAACGGCAAACCATATAAAACCAGTGAGGGAAAAATGATCGAGTCGGAATTGGGCGAAATTCCAAATGAATGGCAATTAAGATTAATGACCGACTTTGTAAATATCGATAAGGGATTATCTTACAAAGGGTCTGATTTAAATGATGGAGGTAAAAATCTTTTGATCGGTTTGAAATGCTTTGAAAGAGGTGGAGGATTTAGAGCAGATGGCACGAAGCGTTTTGCTGGAGAATTCAAAAAACAACATCTTCTAAATGCTGGTGACATCATCGTTGCTATGACAGATTTAACGCAGGGAGCGGAAGTTTTGGGTAAGCCGGCAATTGTCCCAAATATTAATGATGCGGAACATCTCGTCGCAAGTCTTGATATTTCCATCTTAAGACCAAAAACTCAGCAAATAAGTAAGGCTTATCTCTATACGCTTTTTATGCGACAGGAAACACAGGATTATCTTTTTGGTTATTCTAACGGATCAACAGTTCTACATCTAAGCATAAAGGGCTTAAATGAGTTTAAGTTGGCTATTGCACCCGATGATATTTTACAAAAATTCAACGGCATCATCGAGCCAATTTTTAGCCAGATACAAATTTTAAATGATGAATTACAAAATCTTCAGACAATCAGAGATTCACTACTCCCACGTTTGATGAGCGGAAAAATAAGAGCCGGACAAGATGTTTCAATTCAAAACAATCTATCGGTTTACCTGAACAACCTTTATTCAAAAACAAAAGACTCTAGATTAGCTGACCAAAACGTAAAGGCTATAATTTTAAAGCAGATGGATGACGCCTGTAAGATTACTGGCTTGTCGTTTGCTGATCTCTTGCAACGACTAGATTTTAAACCGAACGACATAACCATTGAAGCCCTTGAAGCTTTTTTGGCGGAATTAAGGTCTATATTTTGGTTACGAGATTTTGGTTTTACAAATATCAATCCACTTCAAGCAGGGAAAACTACTCAGCCAGATTTTACCGCAAAATTTAAAGACAAAATATGTGCCGTAGAAGTATTTTGTCTTACGCAAACGCACGAACAGCAGAAAGATTCTAGACTGAATGTTTATGTCAATTTTGATCCCAGCTTTAATGGCTCAAAGTTTGGACGTGATTTTATAGATAAAGCAAATAGTAAAAAGAAACAGCTAGACTCTGTTACGGCAGATATAAAAATATTGTTATGCGTGGTAAATTCAACGCCAATGGTAGCTCTCAATACGAAAAATGAATTTGATTCTCATTTGAAATCACTATACAAACAACTAAATTGGGGCAACGGGTATCACCTAGGTTTATTAACCGGAGTCCACGCAAATGGAATCGCGAGTGATACAATCTTTCCTAAAATTTCGAAATAAGAATATGAGCGATATTGACACAAACTTAATAGCGACATTAAAAAAAGATATCAAAGAAATTACTGATGATATTTCTGATTTGATGTGGGACCGGAAAATGTATACTGAATTTGTTGACATTGTAACTAACAACTCAAAAATAAATACGACAAATGCTTTTTATGATTTTATTAAAACCGGCTACGTTTCGCATATAATTCTTGGTATATGTAGACAAATTGATAAGGATGAAAGATCTTTAAGCCTATTTAATCTATTAAATAAAATATTTAATAATTCAGAAAAAATTACAAAGAAGTGGTACGCTGACCAGTATAAAAATACCGCGCTTAATGAAAAATTTGGTGAGATTCATTTTAAAGAACATTTTGGCAATCTCGATTTTATTGATCCGACAATTATATATGCTGATCTTGGGAATCTTGTTTTTTATACAAAAGAAATAAAAAAGTATCGTGATAAGCGGATTGCTCATGTAGACAAGGGCGTTGTCACTTTTGATAAAGATTTCAGTTTTACGACTTTAAATAAAGCGATTGATGTTATTGAAGAATTAGGCAAGAAATATTACCTCCTGCTTCATCAGGGTGGATTTGATACTCTCTTACCTACAGACACAACCAGCGATTACAGAAAAATATTTTATGAACCGTGGATGACTAAGATAAATTAAATTTATGGAAGTTTTTATAAACAAATGGCAGACATTGATTGGTAGTGCTCTCGGCCCTTTTCTGGCCGTCATTCTTTCGGCGATTGGTTTCTGGATTAAATCAGCCACCGAAGAGAAGAAAGAGCGCAAGGAATTTTTGCGACGGATTGAGATTAGTGTCACTCGAAGCTTAGATGATACATATAAAACGCGACAAAAACTTCAATATTTTGTTTCAAGATTACGCACACTAATAACTGAAATAAGGGCGGTCACTGACCCTTACCATTTTTCCCTCGAGAGTATAAATTTTCCGACGATGCGTGATGCTTATCGAGATATAGAGGCGCCAAGTTTTAAGGTTAAGAGCTACTACTTACATAATAAGATTTTGTGGATAGACGCCGGAATCAAGGAAACAAGCGAAACTGTTGCCAGTTTGAAAAATGACTTTGCTGAACTGCAGAGAAAAAATGAACTGCATATTATCTTGATGAGGCAAAATCAAACTCCTAATGCTAATCTGCAACGAGAAGAGTTTGCCGCTAATTTAGAATCGTTTGCTAATGCAATAGATGATTTTGTGAGCAGATTCATAAAACAAGGCATTGAGATAATGACTCAAGTTAAAATTTATAACGACCATTTGCGTAAAAAGCGTGGCTATTGGTTTTTATGGAAGCACGAGGGAACAAAGCTAAAATACTTTCGCGATAAAAATGAACAAAAAGCTTTCGCCAGAAATCTTGACTCTCTGGATCGTATCGACAAAGTGATTCAAAAGGAGGTCGAGTCCTCAATACAAGAAGCCGAGAAACGAGGTCAAAAATTAAAACAAGAAAATACATAAAATTTTATGAATCACTACAAATACACCGAATCAGATTTAGAAGATGCCGTTCTTGAATGGTTTGATGAACTTGGTTATAACGTGGCTCATGGGCCAAACTTGGCACCGGATGGGGAATTTCCGGCGCGGGGGTCTTATCAGGATGTTGTTTTAATTGATCAATTACGTTCAGCAATACAGCGTATTAATCCAGCCATTCCAATAGAAGCGCAAGAAAATGCTATTAAGAAAGTAGTACATCTATCATATGCTAATCCCAATCTTTTGGAAAACAATCACATTTTCCATAAAATGCTGACCGAAGGTATTGATGTTGAATACGCTCGAGAGGATGGCACGATCGCCGGTGACAAGGTGTATCTTTTTGATACTAAGAATTTAAACAATAACGACTGGCTGGCGGTCAATCAATTCACTGTCGTTGAGAACAATCATAATCGCCGTCCAGATGTGATGATTTTTGTAAACGGTTTACCTATCGCTATTTTTGAATTAAAGAACCCGGCCGACGCAAACGCTACGCTCAAAAGTGCATTCAATCAGATTCAAACTTATAAAGCGGAGATTCCGTCTTTGTTTGCCTATAACGAGATTTGCGTTTTGGCGGATCATGTTAAAAGTGCAGTTGTTGGCACGATCTCGGCTGATATGGATCGTTTTGTTGGTTGGAAAAGTGTTGATGGCAAAAAGATTGTTAAAACCAACGATTTGGAAATTCTGATCAAGGGAGTTTTCGCTAAAGAGCGACTACTGGATATCGTCAAAAACTTTATTGTCTTTGAAAGCGAAAAGGATTCAAAAAATAATGTCAGCAAGACGATTAAAAAACTGTCGGCATATCACCAGTATTTTGCGGTTAATAAAGCCGTTGAAAAAACAGCCGAAGCGACATCTGCCAATGGTGATAGACGAGCCGGTGTCGTTTGGCACACGCAAGGTTCCGGCAAGTCTTTGTCTATGGTTTTCTATGCCGGCAAGATCATTCAGGCTTTAGATAATCCGACTTTGGTTTTACTTACTGATCGCAATGATTTGGACGGTCAATTGTTTGGCGTATTCTCTCATTGCAGTGATTTGATCCGACAAACTCCCAAACAGGCACAAGATAGGTCTGATCTCAAAAAGCTTCTCTCAGTTGCTTCCGGTGGTGTGGTATTTACTACAATTCAAAAGTTTATGCCGGAGATTAAAGGTGATAAGCATCCGCTTCTTTCGGACCGTAAAAATATTATTGTGATTGCCGATGAAGCTCATCGTAGCCAATATGATTTTATAGACGGCTTTGCTCGCCATATGCACGATGCTTTGCCTAATGCCTCGTTTATCGGCTTTACTGGCACACCTATTGAATTATCAGACAAAAATACCCGAGCGGTCTTTGGTGAATATATTGATGTGTATGATATTACTCGAGCCGTGGAGGATAAGGCGACCGTGCCGATTTATTATGAAGCCCGACTTGCCAAGATTGATCTGCTTAAAGAAATAACTCCAAAGATTGATGCTGAATTTGAAGAATTGACTGAGGGCGAAGAAGTAGAAAAGAAAGAGAAACTCAAGAGCAAATGGGCACGCCTCGAAGCCATGATCGGCTCGGAGAAAAGAGTCGCCCTTATTGCCAAGGATGTGGTTGAACATTTTGAGGCTCGCCTTAGTGTTATGGATGGCAAAGGTATGTTTGTTTCTATGAGTCGAAGAATTGCCGTTGAACTTTACGACGAAATAATAAAACTGCGACCACAGTGGCACAGCGATGATATTAAAAAAGGTTTTATAAAAGTAGTGATGACTGGCTCAGCTAGTGATCCGGCAAATTATCAGAAACATATCCACACTAAAGAGGAACGAGATTTGTTGGCTGATCGGATGAAAGATCCAAAGGACGAACTTAAGCTCGTTATTGTTCGTGATATGTGGCTAACCGGCTTTGACGCTCCGTCAATGCACACGATGTATATCGATAAGCCAATGCAGGGTCATGGACTAATGCAGGCAATCGCTCGTGTGAACAGAGTCTATAAAGACAAACCGGGCGGCCTTATTGTTGACTACCTCGGCATCGCACCATCGCTCAAGGAAGCTCTTTCCTATTACACACAAGAAGGCAAAGAAGCACCGACCGTTAAGCAAGAGGATGCTATTAGCATCATGTTTGAAAAATACGAGACGGTTAAGGCGATGTATCACGGTTTTGATTACTCCGGTTATTTTTCTGACAAAGCTCGAGATAAGGCAGAAATTTCGGGAAAGGCAATGGATCATATTTTGGGAATTGAAAACGGCAAGAAACGGTATTTGCAGAGTGTCGCTGAATTGTCGCAGGCCTTTGCTTTGTCGGTGCCGAGCAGTGAGGCCTTACATATTCGTGATGAGGTGGCCTTCTTTCAAACTGTCCGAGCTTTCATTGCTAAGTTTGAACAGACTGGCGGTCTTGGTGGACCGACAATGGAAGATTACGATCAGGCTATTAGGCAGATTGTTTCTGACGCCGTAACTTCGGATAAGGTTATAAATATTTTTGACGCGGCTGGATTAAAGAATCCGAATGTTGCTGTCTTGTCTGATGAATTTTTGCAGGAAGTGCAGGGATTGGAACGCAAGAATGTGGCTTTGGAAGTTTTGAAGCGACTCTTGAATGACGAGATTCGCATAATGGAAAAGAAGTTTTTGGTTAAGTCACGCTCGTTTGCCAAAATGCTCGAGGAGACGATTAAAAAATACCAAAACCAGACCATAGAAGCGGCTCAGGTTATTGCGGAATTGGTGGAGTTAGCTAAAAAAATTAGGGAAGAAAAAGAACGAGGAGGTGCTTTAAATTTAACCGAAGATGAGGTAGCGTTTTATGATGCTCTATGTGCCAACGATAGTGCAGTAATGGAATTAGGCGACAACACATTGAAAAAGATTGCTCAAGAGCTTGTAGTTATGCTCCGCAAAAATACTTCCATCGATTGGACGCTCAAACAAAGTGTTCAAGCCAAGCTCCGTGTCTTGGTTAAGAAACTTCTCAACAAATATAAATATCCGCCAGATAAACAAGAATTGGCTACCAAAACAGTATTAGAACAAGCCGAGGTGCTTTGTAAAGATTGGAGTGGAGAATAATATTAACAAGTATAAATATGGAATCTGAAATTAATAAATTTACAACATTGCTTAACTTGGTGCAGCAGCGGTTTGATACAGTTATAAACGCCGCAAAATCCGTCTGTCCGAAAGTTTTGGGGGCGAAGCCAAAACAGGCGGGTAACAAACCAACATTTAACTAACTACGATGCTTGCCGACTTATTTTAGGGGGGTGTTACACCCAGAAAGTAAGTTACCTTCCTGTGATCAAATCATTCAATGACTCAATGTTATGTTGCTCAAGGTAAGTTCTGAGGTGCATATTTCCATGAACACCTAGATCCCGGTTATACTCTTTCTCAATTGTAGCGATGTGAGTGTCACCACGTTTACCGCGAAGTTCGCCATCTTGATTACGTGAACGCTGACCCTTCATACCAGGAGCGTCATTTTTGATTTTGTTCATAAAAGTAGGAAGTTATAGTTAATAGTGAATGCTGGTGTGGATTTACCACTTATTAGCATACAGCTTTTGTACGTGTAGGTTGATATAGCTGTTCAAACCGGCGCCGAGGTCCGCGCAGTGTTTCATGTCGTTCACGCACATTGCGCCAGCACTCCGGTAGGTGTATTCGTAGGTATCACAGCCATCGCTGATATTTTGCGTTTTGAATTGGACTACGATGTAATTAGTGCCATATTCATAGGCTTTTACGCCAGATTGACCGCTGAGATTTTTATAGGGTTGCATAGAATTGGGTAAATTTAACAGGATAATCGTAAAGGTACGATTACCGATTGGATAAAACGCGCTCTTGGCAATAACAACAGTGCGCTACATAAGGCAAAGCCTAATTCGATTTTGGTTCAAACTATCCCTGGTACTTTAGACTAAACAAAGAATGCTAGCACTTGGCGTTATAAAGTTAGGTGATGGCTAGGTCGTTCTGCTGTTTTAAAGTCGGAGGGAAATATTGTGCCTAATCGGTATACTGTCATCAGTGCGGCGTAATGGTATTTGAGTCACCTCAATGGGACTTACAACATTTACATCTCAATAGTAGATCTGAATAAAATTATTGTCAATAGCTTTTGAGAAAAGCACAGTAACCAACTCTACACACATATCCAGATGTGACACCATCTGATTGCAGGCTCTATTTTTTCCCCCAGGTTGAACGTATCAGATTCCTAGTTTCATTTATTTTTGTGATGCGTCGTTTACTGAATCCCGGATAACGTATGGTAAAAACCATGCCAATAACTAAAAAAGCAGTAGTCAGAATTCCAGATCCAATGTAAATATCTTTGAGTATGGCCGGTACCTGGTCGATTATGATTTGGTGTTCAGGTGAAAATCTTGACGCAATTGAATTACTTAGTAAAGCAAGATGTGATTGCATGTTTATTTTCTGCAAAACTTCAAATATTAGTAAACATACAGCAAAAATGTAAATAAGATATATGCTTAATAACATCAGAAAATAACCAAATCGATATCTCCAATGCAATTTTAAATTGTTATCACCGTTGATTGTACAAAATTCCCATAAAGCTGCTCCCATTTCAAGGCCATCTTTTGTAATTATGTAACACATTTCATCTGGACCACATTCTTTAGGGCCATCTGTTTTCTCACAAAAACCCTTTTGCTCTAAATTATTGAGTGTAGTCTTACCACGTCCCTTTATTGCATTAATTTCACCACTTGTGATCAAAAAGTCTACTAGTTTTGAATGATCTTCAGCTGCGAAATTTGGATTCTCAAAATGCACTTTAGATTTCAGTGGAGACCCAAGGCGTTTGTGTCCTAAATATGTCCAATATAAAATTTTCTTTTCAAGTTGCCACGTCGGCGCTGCATTGGAGCTATGCTGTTCTTCTTGAATTTGACACTGCTCATCTAAATCCTTTATTTTTTGGAAAAAATTTAACCTTTTAAATAAGTTGGTTTGATTGATTGAAGATTCCATAATTGTTAATAACTATTTAAGGCAATGTCTCGCATGCCTCACCGTCATCATCCGAATCAAGGCCGTGGATATCACTTCCAACTTGTATCATGCAGTAGTCATAAACATTTTGAGCATCCGTCTGCGTTGAAAAATCCGAACAGTTATAGACATCTGAGCTGCAGATGATATCACTGGTATCGTCAGTGTTATCAGTAGGCACTTCTGCTGTAGAAAAAAAGTTAGTACTAGATTTTGGGCCATTTCCCAAACTATTTTTTGCTATTACTTGATAGTAATAGTTGGTACTTGGTGTTAATCCAGTGAGTACATACGATGTCTCTGTTAGCCCTGTTACTTTACCTAAGTCTAAAATATCAGCTCCATGGTAAAGTACATAGGATGTTGCTAAGTCGGCAGCCTCCCAGGTAATGGTGGCTTGATCTGTTGTGATAGATTCAGCACCGACATTAGAAACGTCACCGGGTAGGAAGTCGGCAATAATGTCATCGCAATGTCCCCAAACACCGCGGGCATTATCTTGAGCAACGGTTTGATCTTCAGTAAATGTTTCAACGTGTTTAGTATCAGGCTCAACAGTTAGAACTGTGCCGTAACCTTTTTGTAGTAATTTACGATTGATGAAGCCATTGTAATAGACATAGGCAAGTAGACGATCATACTGATCACGTCTGTCTTGATCAAATTTTAACGTAACTGCTTTACCTCCAATAATTTGATCCAAATAATTTTTGGCTTTATTTGCATAACAGTCCTGGGTGTTTATTTCCGGAGTATCTACACCGATCAGGCGGACATGTTCGCCATCCGTAGTAACAAAGGTATAACCGTCGATTACCCGATCAACGATCACAGTTTTGGCGGAAGCTAGAGTTGGCAATGATAAGGAAATGAATAATATTGCCAGTAGTGTTTTCATATTTGTAATTATGGGCCTGTTCTACCAAATAGGCAATGTGCATTTTTTGCATATTGCAAATACGTGGATAACTCGACCAACGGCTCAACTATCAAACACCTCGTTTCTGAGGTGTTTTTATTTACCATGGTCTCCATGAAGAGTATACTTTGAGTATGAAGCGATATGCAATAATTTGTGGAACACTGTTCGCCTTGCTACTGAACCCAGCAGTTAGCGCAGCAGACAACCCGATCCTGACTGAGGCAGATTCATGGTTGTATCAACTGCAAGATGCCAACATTTCTGAGATTGCCGCCACTGATTTTGACATTGTGGTGATCGATTACGCTCAAGACGGTACCGACGATACAGCCTATACCCAAAGTCAAATTCAACAGCTGCAAGACAGCGGTAAAATTGTCTTAGCCTATTTTTCTATAGGCGAGGCCGAGGACTATCGTTTCTATTGGGATAATGCTTGGAGTACAGCTGCCCCAAGTTGGCTTGGCCCGGAAAATCCTGATTGGGCAGGGAACTATAAAGTAAAGTATTGGCAAGCCGGTTGGTGGGATGCCGGATTGCAACCCTACATTGATCGGATTAATGCTGCAGGATTTGATGGAGTCTACTTAGATATTATTGATGGCTATGACTACTGGGATAACCATGGGTATGGTACTACAGTATCTGCCAACCGCATGGTGCGGCTCATTAAGAAAGTCCGTAAGCATTTAGCTGCAGACGCGCCAATTGTGTGTCCACAAAATGGGGAATCCATTATTGATGATGCTTCGAAAAAATATCGAACGATCTATTGGAGGAATATCGATTGTATCGGAGTAGAGGACTTGTTCTATCATTCCTCAAAATCGGATAGAACGTATCGCAAAGGGCTGTTAAATAAGTTTTCTAACCACCACAAACGTATCTTGAGTGTGGAATACATTACAGCCGACAAATACAGCCAGTATCTCAGCGCAGTAAACGCTCAAGCATTTTCCAGTATTCCATATCGCGCTAACCCAAACAGGGATTTAGACACAATTGTGTCACAATAGAAATTGAGACTTTATTTCAACTGCGAATCATGGGTCAGTTGTACGAAAAAATCGGACAACTGAGACGGCGCCAACAACTTAGTCTTAAAGGGTGTGGACAAATTGTCCACACCCTTTATCTGAAATTACTATCAATAACCAGCAAAGATGAAAAAAATTAACACCTTGGGATTACAAATATATACAATAACCCAAATTTCAAACCCATCGAATTCGATGGGTTACGAGGTAACGCAGGATAGGGCAGGTGCAAAAAATGGTTTATCAGAAATAAAACCCAAAGAATCAGAACTGATCAATGATATTACCAAGAAGTGGAAAGGTAAAAAAACTAAGGAGCTGGTTGAGTTTACCCACAATCAATTGCCGTATTTATACGCCAGTGAAAATGATATTATTTCTCTTGGATTAATAACCCAAGAAAATCCAGACGAGTGCTATTAAATAATCCAATACCACTAGATTATTCACTCAAAGTTGGTGTGAAAGGATTTGGCACAACTGAGGTATCAATGGTGGATTGAGTGCGGGCGTCAAGTTGTGACAAGATTTGATTTAAGGTAGCAGTTTGCACAGTATAATCGCTGGCACTAACTGTGGGAGCGGTCACCTTAAACAAGGGTTGATAGACAGTGCTGTATAAAAACCACACTAACACCAAACAACTGGATAAAATTAGTAAAGTGCCAAGGGGATTTAAGTAATTACGTAAGTAGCGTTCCATAAATGTATATTAATACCAATAACTGGTGGCTTCAAGTGTTAAAGATATTAGACCAGGGGTGTTGGTTGGTGTATCAAGCGATACTTTGTTTATAGTTAATAAAGTTGGTTCATGAGTGAGATCATTATAAAATGCTAAGGCATCGTTAAACTGTCCAGCGACGGTTAGATCCAAACTTGATGTGAGTTTATCGTCGGGCTCTTCTAAGTTGGTGTCTAAGGTGAGGTGATGAATATTGGCTAATTCCTCAATGCGACTGATAAAGACCACTGGATTATTTTGATCGATAAAAATGGATTTCAATCGAACACGATTAGATGCTAAGTCTTGGCGTCTTTGTAAAACCGCAATAAGTTTAGCAGTGGCATCAGCGCTGCTATATTGTGTACTTTGACCACTTAATATTTCTTGAGTGGTGTTTTGTAAACGATTTAAGCCAGGAATAATAACCAATGACCAGACAGCGGCCACCGCCAATACAGCTCCTAAGCTGTACCAGTAAGATTTATGGATTTGCTTTAGTTGGGGGAGTTTCATATTTGGCATTGATTGAAAACGTGATAGCCTCTTTTTGATTAAGATCACCAAACGGTAATTTCACATTACTAACACCCGCAATACCACTCAGAGCTTGTTGATAAGCCACCGCGGTGTCACGTGAGGTGGCAGTACCGGATATTTCCAGCGCTTTCGTAGTATAGTCTAACCGCAACGAGTGCAACTTAATGTCAGTGGGAGTGGCTTGTATTATGCTGACTAAATCAGCGGTGGAGTGCACCGGTTTTTTTAATAAAGGATCCACTTTACCGATTAATTGGTTTAAGTCTGTCACCAAGTCTTTTAACTCAGTTTGGTCAGTGGCAGATATACTATCAGTTTTAATTGTCACGGAATTGGTTTCAAACCACAATTGTAAAATCCAATCACTCGCGTAAATTAAACCCACACACAGACTAGTGGCTAACAAAGCTAAATTAACATAAATCATCACATGATGGGCGATCAGATTACCGCGCAAATTGGCTTTACGATCAGGGGGCAGGATATTTAACATATCAGATATTACTTAGCGCTAAACCGATGGCCGTCGCATAAGCGGCCGGGGTAGTAAGCTTGGCACTGACGTGATTTGGTTTGAGATGAGTCAAAACATTACCAATCACGACGGGTAATTGTACCACTTGTTGTAACCACTGGTCGATATTAGGAATATGTGCCCCGCTGCCACACAAGACTAGTTGTTGAATTTTTCCCACTTGAGCAAAGTGTTCTTGGGCATAGTGCAGTGCCTGTTGGAGTGAGGCCGCTAACGCCTGATCCATGATGCCGGTGGTACTAATAATACTGGGATAACTCACGGTAAAATAAATCGAACCGCGCCCCACTAGGGCAAAGGTACTGCGCGCAGCACCCAGATCGGCTAATAGTGTGATGGGCGCTTTAGTGAGAGGATAGGGTAATAGCGCCAGCGCTAAAGCCTCAGATTCAACGTGGAGTCCAACCACTTCATAATGGGCTTCGGCAAACTGATGTAGTAATACATCCACTTGGTCACGGCGAGCCGCGGCTACGGTAACAGTTTTAGATGGACGCACCACCGTAGAATCAAAATACATGTCAGTTTCGGGTAAGGGAATAGATTTAAGCGCGGCTTGTTCGACTACTTCTCGATTACCTTCACCTAATGGCACAGTGGTGAGAAAAGCAATTTGTTCCGGCAAACCGACGTGCACATCGCGGTTAGCCCAATGGGTACCAATCGTATGCTTGGGTAATTCCTTCAGCGCCAAAACAAATTGTGCCGGGTTCAAGATGATGCCATTGGCAACAATACCGGCCGGTAGATTTAATTCAGCAAAAGCGCGCAAAATAAAATTACCATACCGGCGCTGGACGCGCGCTAAGCGTAATTTACGATCGCTCACATCTATTCCGGTGGTAACTTGGCTAGTGAATAATGACATATTATTGGTTTATCTCTTCCCAGGAAATAAAGGTGTAATCATCTTGAGTCGAAAAATATGGTGGTGGTGAATAAAATAAGTTCGCGTCATAATTAGTGGTTGTATTCTCATAACCCGATAATAGTGTACTAGATCCATCTACCCAACTCCATGTCCAGACACCATTGGTGATAATAGTACCATAAGTTTCAATATTAGTTTTTATAGTATCGGCCGGATAATAAGATGGGTAATAATAATAACGCAGCACACTACCGTCTTGTGCCAGCAAAGCCGCATCAATGGTTAAATCATCTGGTGAATAAAGTGGTACCAAAATATCCTTTTGCGCCATTAATCCCAGCACCGCACCACTGTCTCGATCGGGATAATAGGTAATATCATCAGGAATAATGATGTCTCTTACTATTCCATCAGTACTAGGTAAATGAGCCGCCGCCACAGTGACTCGTCCGTTCACTTGGCCGGACACCCAAGTTTGATCATCCACAAAGATAATGCCGTTATCCGGAAAGGCGTGATTGGTATAGCCAGAGATAGCGGTTTCTTTGGAGATGTCATTAGATTCATTAGTCCAATCGGTGCCGTCATAACCCCAAACATTATTTTGTAATTTGGTTACTTTATTGGCCGTAAAAGTGCCGTCACTATTAAACACAATATGGACGCCCTGACCGCCAACGTTATCAAAGATGATGCCGCCATTTTCTGCCGCGGTGCGGGTGTCTTCAAAATCCAACGTGATGGCGTCAAAATCTAAGGCGTCGGCAATGGGAAAACTCCACAAGGCGGGGTCTTGACCGCTGCCCCAAATACCAGGTTTGGTTTCATCTGCGCAATTGTGTTCTGGTCCACAGATGTAGGTCTCAACAATGGATGTTGTTAAAGAATCCACCGTGCCATCCATGCGAATGCCACCATTGGAATGAAGTCGACCATGAATTGACTCATTCGGTCCAAACCAGACGTTGGAATTACTCAAAAAGGCAAATTCGGCATACGATGGTTTACCGTAACGCACCCGCACCGTGCGTTTTAGGTTAGGAAACATAGTGGTCCAAGCGGTACTGGTGAGAGTGACAATAGTTGAACCATTCAGTGGTGGTGTCACCGTGACAGTAAAATGTCCCAGCACAGTACCGGTGTCATCATAATAATCTTGGTCAGTGCCAGCATAATTATCCGGGTCATGTGCCAGTAACCAACGATAATAATTAGCACCACTTTCGGCTATTTGCATCGTCTGTTCAGAACTAACGGAGCGTTGGATAGTGCGATGTTCTTGCACAATTAAACTTATAATCGCGCCCAACACCATAATGGTTAAACCGCCAAAAATAATTAACGATACCAGTAAATAGCCGGTGCGTTTAGAGGTTGTCATTGAGGTTGCGTAATTGGGCATAAGTTTCAATGGTATGCGTATCCGGTATGCGATCAACGTTAGCGTTTATATCCAAATGAATTTTTATCAGCATGACATTAGCTAAAGTGATCGGATAGGTTAGCTCGACATTGTTATCATCATAATACGTGAAGACGGCATTGTTTGTATAGGTGACATTGACGACACCGAACGCGATAGTTTTGGTAACAGCATCCTCCGGTAAATAGTCCGCCGGCGTGCCAGTTGGTTCAATAATGGTTTGTTGTAGTGTCGTACCGGAAATGGTGTAGGTGACTTGCTCGGTTAGATCATCATCGTCAATGTCTGAATAGAATGACAAACTATTCGCGGCGGCCGTTAATATAGCATAACGACCATCGGCGCCATCAGTTGTTTCACGTAAGGCTTTAGTCATGATTTGGCTGGCCGAGTCAGCTTGAGCAATGGCTTGAGATTGATCGGAAATGAATTGTTGAAAACGGTTGGTTTCAATCATAAATTCAGCGATCACAAAAATTGTCAGCGTGGCAATCGCCAGACTAATAATAATCTCCGGTAAAGAGAAGCCGCGGTTATGTTTAAGAGGCCGTTGATAGGGTAAAGGTTTGTTGTTCATTTCCATTTACGGTAAAGGTACCGCTATAGGTTGTGTAACCGGTAGCGGTAATGGTTAAATTTAAAGTACCGGCTACTATTGGATTAAAAAATACTTGGCCATAACTGTCAGTGGTTAATGTTTGATCAAAAGTAGTGGCTTGTTCTAAATGCACAGTGGCGTCCGGAATAATGTCTCCGGCACTGTTTATGACAGTGATCAGGGCGGTAGTAGCTGAATAAGTATCCAACCACAAGGAGATGTTATTAGATGATTGTGGTAAGGCGGCCAAGGGAAGACGAGCAGATGAGCCGGCTAAGACATAACCCAGTTCGGCTTCTTCAAAGATAATTGTATAAATATCAGTCGGTATGTAATTTAATTCAGCATTGCCTCCATCATTAGGAGTAATCATTTCATCGTATTGATAAATTGGTAAACCACTGGTATCTGTGCCCTTGAGTTTTTCACCATGCAGGCGAAACGGTAAGATTAAATGATCTTCACTATTATATTGGCGTAACTGAATGCCAAGTAAGTTTACTTTTTGGGAGATTTCGAAATACTCTTCGGTAATTTCACCGGCCACCACATTCAAATGGGGCGGATCAGGATTAGGGTTAGTAATCGGATCGCGATCGTAGGTTTGATCGCTGCTATAAGCTGGTTTGGTCACCACTATGTGATAGGCCTCAATGCCCGGCGGAACACCCGGTAAAATAAAACGGCCGTCCGCGTCGGTTTTGCCGGTTGTGTCAATACCCAAACTAGGTGCAATAATTGAGACGTCAGCGTTGTTTACCGGTGTAGTCGGATTCGTGCTGGCATCAAAAACCTCAATCCAAATAGTGCCACCGCCACTATCTCTTTCCAAGGTGGTAGGAACAAGTTTAGTGGTTAATTCGACCGGCCCAGTGATATCGGCTTGATTCCATTCGACAGTAATGTGAACCGTTTTATAATCAGTATTCAATAAATCAGTGGGCGCTAATTCATCATAGGGATCATCCACATATTGAATAGACGTGGTCACTGTGTAGTCGACATTATTTAGGGCTTCTGTTTCAGTTGGCTCGATTGTGCCGCTTGGTACGCCACCGACTGTACCAACACTATCGTAGGGTAAATTTTTTATTTGTTCGAGTTTTTTTCGAGCAATGCCGAGGGCGACCGATCGACTGCGATCATCGCCGACAATTTTTAATGTACTGGACAGCAAACCATAAATGGCAAAGATAAAGAGCAGGGCAATCGCTAAAGCCACTAATGTTTCGACTAAGGTAAAACCGTTGGCAAGCGGATTAGATTTCATCGACTAAGGAGTAAATTGGCATAACAATGGCAACCGCTAAAAAGCCAACACCGGCACCAATAATTACCATCAAAACTGGTTCAATAATAACGGTTAAGTTAGACATAGTTGAGTCGACCTCTTCTTCAAAAAAACCCGCAATTTCGTTGGTCATAACATCCAGTGTGCCGGATTCTTCACCAATTTTTATCATTTGCGCAATCACCGGATCAAATAAATCCGGCCGCGCATTTAAGATGCTGAAGATAGAGTCACCTTTGGATAATAATAAACTGGCGTTGAGCAGGTGATTGCGATATACCCGATTCGATAGGGTGTTGGCTACAATCGTAAAACTCTTGACGATGGAGACATCGGTAATAATCAGCGAGTTAAGTACCCGGCTTAAACGAGCTAATTGGATGTGTTTAATAATTTTACCGGCAATAGGTATACGCAATAAAACGCGATGCCACGCCAGCTTACCAGCCTCAGTGCGTAATACTAGTATCCAACCTGTGATTAAACAGACAATACTAACTCCTAAAACTAAACCATTATTGGAAATAAAAGAACTAATCGCCATAATAATCTTAGTGGGTAACGGTAAATTGTATCCATTAGTGGTATAGAGCTCAAGAATTCTTGGCACGACAAAGATAAACATACCACTACCAACCGTAATCATGACAGTAATAATCAAACATGGATAAATCATAGCGTTACGAATTTTTTTATGTAAACTGTATGATTTTTTCATTTGCACTGATAGTTGTTGCAAAGTTTTTTCCAAATTGCCGCTGGTTTCACCGGCTGCTACCATGTTGACGAACAATTCATCAAAAACATCAGGGAAATGCGCTAACGCCGCCGCAAAACTTTCCCCTTGTTGGGTTGAAGCTTCCAAGCCTTGCACGGTTAAACGAAATTGTTTATTTTTTATTTGTTGACTAAGGGTACGCAGAGCATCGCCGATGGAAAAACCGGTTTTTATCATGAGCGACAAATTTTGCACAAAAAATATTTTTTCGACAACGGGGATTGAACGGAGGGTGAATTTAAATTTCATGCGATAATATTATTCTTTAGTAACACGTAAAATTTCTTCGATGGTGGTTAAGCCGCGTTTGGCTTTAACAAAGGCATCTTGCACCATGGTAATCATACCATCTGCGATTGCTTGTGAAAACAGACTAGCTTTGTCTGTTTTATCTAAAATTAGTTTACTGGCCTTGGCGGTCATTTCAAAAACTTCATAAACACCCAACCGTCCTTTATAGCCGGTATCTAAACAATGGCTGCACCCAACACCATGGAAAAAAGTAATCTCTTCAATTTTACCACTTTCCGGCACAGCTTCACCTAACCGCGCAAAACCTTGCATGATATGATCGATGCCATATTGTTTGGCGATATCTTCAATTTGCGCCGGACTGAGTTGATAAGATTGAACACAATTTTGGCAAATTTTTCGCACCAAACGTTGAGCAATAATCAAATTGATGGTTGAAGCAATGAGAAAATTAGGGACATCCATTTCACTTAAGCGAAACACACTACTGACTGCATCGTTGGTATGAATGGTGGATAAAACCAAGTGACCGGTCATGGCCGATTGGGCGGCAATTTCAGCAGTTTCCTGATCACGAATCTCTCCGACCATAATTATATTAGGATCCTGCCGCAATAAGGCGCGTAAACCAGAGGCAAACGTAAAACCAATTTTTGGGTTAACCTGGCTTTGATTGATTCTGGTCATGCGATACTCAATCGGGTCTTCCACGGTAGAAATATTAACTTCAGAAGTATTGAGAATATTTAAAATTGTATAGAGGGTGGTGGTTTTGCCAGAGCCAGTTGGGCCAGACGCTAAGATCAAGCCGTGCGGTTTGCTGATACTCCGTTTTACCACCTCTAAGACTGATTCATTAAAACCCAACTGTTCCAACGTCAAGACATTTTTAGATTCATCCAAAATCCGCATAACGATTTTTTCCCCATCGTACACTGGCAAAACCGACACCCGAATAGCCACCTTACCTTGTTGCGTTTGCACGGTAATCCGACCATCTTGCGGCAGACGGTGTTCATCTAATTTGAGATTGGCTAACACTTTAACCCGAGCCACCAAACCAGATTGGATCATTTTCGGTAAAGACATCACATCACGCAGTGTGCCATCAATCCGAAAGCGAATAATCACTTGTTTGTCGGTTGGTTCAACGTGAATATCTGAGGCTTCCTGAAAGACAGCATAATCCAAAACCGTATCTAACATTTTTATGATTGGAATATTGCGTTGAATATCGGTGGCGGATAACTCAGTGCCGTGTGAAATTGGCCCTTGAAAAGCGGCAAACTCTTGTTCGATGTGGCTGTGATACTGTCTGACAATATGTTGAATACTTTGCGGATTGGTTAAAAAAACTTGAATGACATAACCAGTTTTTTTTCTGATAAAATCAACCGTTTGCAAATCATCCGGGTCAGTGGTGGCAATTTTTAAAACATGAGCGGCCTCATCTTTTTGAAAAACAACTACCTCGTGGGTTTGGACAATAGTTTCTGGCAGTAAGGCACGCAAATCATCACTGAGAGTAAAATCATGTAAATCAATGAAT
Source organism: Patescibacteria group bacterium (assembly GCA_041665365.1). Classification (NCBI taxonomy): domain Bacteria; species Patescibacteria group bacterium. The sequence continues at coordinate 174,042 of JBAYIY010000001.1, read as the reverse complement.
TGTACCCCAAATGATTGAGCTAATTGTTCAAACAGCTGTTGTTCATTGACAACATGTTGCCCAATTAAATAAACCAAGAGGTTAGTACCTTTCCGTTCGGCTTTATTGATTAGATCGTCAATATCTTTTTCGGTCAATGTGCCGTCAGACAATAGTACTTGTTTCAATCTGGGTGCATGAATCATGGTTGAAATTATACCATGACGCTGCTACAATGCGAAACAGTATGATGACAGCTTATCAAAGGTTAGTGCTGTTTGGTTATCCAGTGGCAGTGTTAGTGAACACCGCGGCCTGGTTGTTGATTTTTTTAGCAGTTGATCGGATGAATCCGATTATTGTCTTGCACTACAATATCTATTTTGGTCCGGATATTTTTGGCGCGTGGACAGATTTATTTGTTTTACCAGGTTTAGGGTTAGGTTTGATCGTACTGGATTTTATTTTAACCACCTGGTTGTGGCGGAAAGATCGTTTTTTGGCCTATGTGGCCACAGTTGGAGCAGTCGCTGCTCAAGCTACTATATTGGTTTCGGTCTATCTAATGGTGCTAATTAATCGGACATAAACTGGCATGAATGAAGAGCTGATTCGAATATTATTTTTCTTGGCCACGGCGTTTTGTGTGGCGATTCTGGCAACGCCGCTGCTGACTTATGTTTTGTATAAATTTAAATTAGGTAAACAAATTCGCGATGCCGCGGAGGCACCGATTTATGCCAAATTACATGCGGCTAAAGCTGGCACACCCACGATGGGTGGAGTGCTGGTGTGGGGAACACTAGTTTTTATTATTATCATAACGGCCGGCCTGGCAAAAATCTGGCCGCAACTACAAGGTTTAGATTTTTTGTCACGCTCGGAAACTTTGTTGCCACTGGGTGCTCTGGTGGCCTCTGCCTTAGTCGGTTTAGTCGATGACATGTTTAATGTGCAAAAACGTGGTTCCCATGGCGGAGGTTTGCGGATGCGTCATAGATTATTTATCTACACAGCCATTGCCGTAGTGGGTGCCTGGTGGTTTTACAGTAAATTAGATTGGGACGTCTTACATATTCCTTGGTACGAAAATATTTCCATCGGTTGGTGGTACGTGCCATTTTTTATTTTGGTAATTGTAGCCACCAGTTTTTCAGTCAATGAAACCGATGGCTTAGATGGTTTAGCTGGCGGGGGATTGTTAGCCGCCTACGCTGCTTATGGAGCCATTTCGTATTTGTTGGGCCGGTATGATTTAGCCGTCTTTTGTGCAGTTATCATTGGAGCGTTATTGGCTTTTTTGTGGTTTAACATTTATCCGGCGCGCTTTTTCATGGGCGACACTGGGGCAATGTCGTTGGGTGTGACCTTAGGTATTATTGCCATGCTCACCAACTACGCTTTATTATTGCCTTTAATTGGCTTCGTGTTTGTACTCGATACCGCGTCCGCTTTACTACAAATGACCAGCAAACGGTTATTTAAAAAGAAAATTTTTATTACTTCACCGCTGCACCATCATTTGGAAGCCATTGGCTGGCCAGAACCAAAAATTGTTATGCGCTTTTGGATTATCTCAGCGGTTATGGCCGGGTTAGGGATAATGTTTGTCCTAATTGATCGGAGTTTACTATAATGAGTCTTAATAGGAATTTGAAATGTATTGTAAACCAGGTAAGGCAGCAAACAATACCATGGTAATTAACATGAAAATACAGATTACTACCCAAATTCGTCTGAGTTGTTTTTGAGTCATATGCGCAAAGTTACTCAACTTATTCAATTAAAACCGCATGAAGACATTGTGCTAATCATGCGGGAATATGGTATCACGCAACTCCCTGGTTTGGCTATAGCCACGGCGGTTTATTTTAGTTTATTATTTTTTTTATATCCACTTTTCCGGTTAGGTTTGCTCGGTATTATAATATTTTTTGCCGGTCTTATTATGACAGCATGTTTTGTTATGCGCCGATTATACCAATGGTATTATGAAGTTTGTATTGTCACAAATGTGCGCTGTGTAGATATTGTTCAATCCGGCTTGTTTAACCGGGAGGTGCAAGAAATAATCTGGCCAACCGTGAAAGATGTGCGCTTTAAACAGCGCGGTATTTTTGCCACATTATTACATTATGGCACCATTGTCCTGGTGTTAGACCAACTAGAAGAAGTGCATCTACAACACATCTATCATCCACAAACCGTTCATGATATACTAAACCAGTATGTCAACCAGCCAAATGAAACATCCCGGCCAGTGGCGGGAAACCATTAGTACTAGAATGTTTTCGGTTATGGTAGGCTTAGGCATTATTGTGCTCGGGGTGGCTCTGACCAAAGAATTGGTGCGTAAAATTCAGATTCATACCCAAATTCAAGAGCTCGAAACGGAAATCAGTACGTTAGAAGCACACAACGTTGAATTAAATGATATGCTGACTTACTTTAATTCATCGTCCTTTCAAGAAAAAGAAGCACGCACTAAATTAGGTCTAGTAGCACCGGGTGAAACGGTTGCGGTTTTACCAAAAACAGCGGATACTGATGCGGCGGCTGCGGTTAATGGAGCGGCAGTTACTCAATCTGAAGATAATAATCCTAAAAAATGGCAAGATTATTTCTTTAAACACTAATTATTTCATTATTATAGGTACGTATGGAACCAAACGAACAATCAACCGAAGAACTAAAAAAAGACACAGTTAGTACTGAGGGTGAGGAATTTAATAATACAATGTCACTGCGCTCCAAAAAAAAGGTGATTATTGGAGTTGTAGTGGCAGTGGTGTTAGTTTTAATTCCATTTATTTATACTGGTATAGTTATTTACGGGCAACAGCAACGCAACAGTTTTACCGATCAAATGACCAACTGGTTTCCATTTCCGGCCGCAATTGTGAATCAACAATGGCTGTCGTATCGTGATGTGCATAGCAGTGTTGACGATGCCGTTAAAGTGACGGAAAAATTTGCCTCTGATCAAGCCATGGTGTCCCAGCTTGGGGCTGTGCCGACGGCGACTGAAGTGGCCAAAACTGAGTATGACCGTTTGATCAATGTTGAATTACTTGAACAAGTGGCTAAAGAGCATGCAGTGACTGCGAGTGCAGACGAGATTGATACCATGTATAAAGATGCCATCCTAAGCCAAGTGCAAGGGGATGAATCCCAAGTTGAACAAACTTTGCAAGAATTATATGGTTGGACAGTGGATGAATTCAAGCAAAAAGTGGTGCGTGAGTTAGTTTTAAGACAGAAACTACAAACCACTTTATTAACGGATAATGTGACCGATTATACCGCCTCAGCCCGTCAAAAAATTGAAGAGGTCAAACAAAAAGTTGATGCCGATCCAACTCAATTTGCTGAATTAGCCAAACAATACAGTGATGACGGTTCCGCTTCCAATGGTGGCGATCTTGATTGGTTCGCCCGCGGTGTGATGGTGCCGGAATTTGAAACGGCCGCCTTTGCCTTAACTGAACCAAATCAAGTATCTGATGTTGTGCAAACTGAATTTGGCTTTCACATTATTCAATTAATTGAGCGTAAAGCCGCCACCGATACCGAAGCCGAACAAGTGCATGCCCGCCACATTTTAGCTAAGTTCTCGTTAGATGATTACATCACCAAATTAGGTGAAAGTTCCAACGTAAAACGCTTGATTAATCCTGAGACTTTGGCAAAATAATTAATATAGTGTATACTTTCTTTAAAGTGTATCGATCTTTATTTAAGACGGATAAATTATAGAGGGGGATTATGAACAAAACATATAATAAAATTTCAGTAGTTGTTTTAACTACTGTATTTGCGTTTGGTCTAGCTAGAATTAATGCAGTTAGTGCGGCTACGGCCGTGGATCTTGGCTCAGCGGATAATTTTGTCGTGTTGGGTGGCTCAACCGTCACAAATACGGGGCCTAGTGTATTAAATGGCGATCTTGGTCTTAGCCCGGGTTTCAGTCACTGGCTTTCCACCGGGAACGTTGAATGGAACAGAATATGTAGCTGATGCTACTGCTGTGCAGGCTCAAGTTGATCTGGTAACAGCCTATACTAACGCCGCCGGACAAACTCCCGTTTCCACAGTCCCAACTGAGCTGGGTGGCACAACCTTAACGGCTGGTATTTACGATTCATCAGCTGGTACTTTTGGTGTAACCGGAACATTAACTCTTGATGCCGAAGGTGATCCTGATGCCGTGTTTATTTTTCAAACTGATTCAACCTTGATAACAGCTGGAGCCAGTAACGTTAGTCTATTAAACGGTGCACAGGCGTGTAATGTTTTTTGGAAAGTCGGCAGTTCGGCCACACTTGGAACTGATTCCACCTTTAAAGGTAATATTTTAGCCTTAACTTCAGCTACTCTTACTACTGGAGCTGATGTTGAAGGTCGCGTATTGGCTAGAAATGGGGCTGTTACTTTGGATACTAATACTATTACCAAAGCAGTTTGTGTCGCTCCACCTGAGTTGCCCACACCTCCAACAACTCCAGCCGTGCCGCCACTAATTAACGTGACAAAGGTTCCTGATCCACTGGCGTTACCTGATGGAGCTGGTGCAGTGATATACACTTATACTGTGACCAACGTTGGTACAGTGGCAATGAGCAATATTGCAGTTACAGATGATAAGTGTGACACTGTAGAATATGTCTCAGGTGATACCAACAGTGACGACATGCTTGACCTCGATGAAGCTTGGCTTTATAGCTGTACCAGAACAGTCTCAAAAACCGTTACTAATACTGTCACTGCTACCGGCGAAGCTAATGGTTATACTGCAATTGATACGGCTAACGCCACAGTGGTTGTTGGTGTCGCTTTACCCCCACCTCTGATCACTTTAGTTAAAACACCAGACTCCACAACTATTCCAGAGAGTGGCGATGTGACCTATACTTACACTGTCACTAATCCAGGCACAGTGGCCTTAACTGACGTTAGTGTGGTTGATGATAAATGCAGCCCGGTTACTTATGTGTCTGGTGATGACAATGATAGTGGTACTTTGAATGTGTTAGAAACATGGATTTATACCTGTACCACGAATTTAACAGACACAACTACCAACACCGGTACTGCCCAAGGTAGTGCCAATGGAATAACTATTATCGATTATTCTGTCGTGACAGTTGTTAATCTTCCAGTCGAGGAGGATACAACTCCGATTGAGACTCCTGTTGAAGATACAACAGAAGATACAACGGAAGATACTTCTACTCCGGTTGATACCACAACCGACACTACTACAACCGTTCCTGGATTACCAGACACCGGCGTTGCTCCCTATGACCAGAATATTTTTTGGATCATTTCGGAGAGTGTTTCTAAAGTTATTATATTCTTATTTGAATAAGCGAGTGATTAAATGGTAGGTGAAGATTTTAGTAGATTTTCAGCTATCGTTTTAACTACTGTATTTGCATTTGGTCTAGCTAGAATTAATGCAGTTAGTGCGGCTACGGCCGTGGATCTTGGCTCAGCGGATAATTTTGTCGTGTTAGGCGGCTCAACCGTCACTAACACGGGGTCGAGTGTATTAAATGGCGATCTCGGTCTTAGCCCCGGTACGTCTGTTACTGGTTTTCCACCAGGAACGTTGAATGGAACGTCCCATGTAGCCGATGCTACTGCTGTGCAGGCTAAAGTTGATCTGGTAACAGCCTATACAAACGCCGCCGGACAAACACCAGTTTCTACAGTCGCAACTGAGCTTGGGGGAACGACTAAAACTTCAGGGGTTTATAACTCTGCCTCAGGCACCTTTGGAATCACAGGAACCCTGACGCTGGACGCCCAGGGTGACCCTAATGCGGTTTTTATCTTTAAAACCGCTTCCACTCTGATTACAGCAGGAGCAAGTACGGTAAGTCTTATTAATAGTGCTCAGGCGTGTAACGTTTTTTGGCAAGTCGGCAGTTCCGCTACACTCGGTGCCACCTCCACCTTTAAAGGTAATATTCTGGCCTTAACCTCAGCTACTCTTACCACCAGAGCTAATGTCGAAGGTCGCGTTTTAGCCAGAAATGGTGCCGTTACTTTAGATACTAATACCATTACGCGTGCCACATGTGCTCCCGTTCCCGCAACTCTGCGTGTGATAAAAACGGTTACCAATGACAATGGCGGTACGGCTGTGCGGTCTGACTTTAATCTGCACGTGATGACGGGTGGTGCAGACGTCGCCGACAGTCCGGCACCTGGTGTTGCATCCCCTGGCACAGCTTATACCCTAACTGCAGGAACCTATGCGGTCAGTGAAGATGTAAATACCTCCTATACACAAAGTTTCACAGGGGATTGTGATGCGAGCGGTAACATTACGCTGGCGGCGGGTGAGGACAAGACTTGCAGGATTATTAACAATGATATTCCAGCCACTTTACACGTCATTAAACGTGTTGTGAACAATGATGGTGGAACGGCTGTGCGATCTGATTTTAATTTGTATGTGAAGAATGGAGGCGTGGATGTGTCAGGAAGCCCGGCACCTGGAGCGGCATCGCCTGGAACTGCATATACCTTAGATGCCGGTGCATATGTTGTGAGTGAGGATGCATTTTTTGGATATAATGCAACGTTTAGTGGGGATTGTGATGCAACGGGCCACGTGACACTTTCCTTGGCTGATGACCAGACCTGCACCATCACGAATAATGATATGGCAGCTGTTGTAGTGCCGACTGCGACAATCAATGTCGTCAAAACGGTTGTGAATGATAATGGTGGGACTAAGACTGTGGGTGATTTTCCATTGTTTGTGGGTACTACTAGCGTCATTTCTGGCGAAACCAACACGTTTTCCGCACCGGCAACATATACGGTGTCTGAAACCGATGACCCTAATTATACGCAGACAATATCAGGCGATTGTAATAGTAATGGTCAGATGGCTCTCAATCCGGGCGACAACTTGTTCTGTATTATCACGAATAATGACATAGCCGCTGTGGTGGTTCCACCTAATGTTGTACCGCCTATCATTGATGTAGTGAAGGTGCCGAATCTACTGTCTTTGCCAGATGGTCCAGGGAAAGTGGAATACACCTACACATTAACTAATATTGGGACTCTGCCGGTAACTGATATTACATTGGTTGGTGATACTTGTAGCCCCATTGTACTTATATCTGGTGATGCTAATGCTGACGCGAAACTCGATCTGAATGAAACATGGACATTTACCTGTACCACTACGCTTCAGGAAACGCATACCAACACGGTTGTTGCGACTGGTTGGGCCAACGGTATCAGCGCCACGGATATTGCCAGTGCCACGGTGGTGGTTGGTGTTCCAGTTGTGCCGCCGTTGATCCACGTCACAAAAATTCCAGATCCGCTGGCGTTGTCAGTTGATGGGGGGCTGGTCACTTATACGGAAACAATCACTAACCCAGGAACTGTCCCATTGAGTCATGTGACGCTTTCGGATGATAAATGTAGTCCGTTAACATTTGTGTCGGGCGACATCAATGACGATTCTAAACTTGATCCGACCGAATCATGGGTGTACACCTGTCAGACAAATCTTACGGAAACTACCACAAATACGGCCGTCGCGACAGGTGAGGCCAACGGTTTGATCGCGCGCGACTTTGCTATTATTACGGTCGTTGTGGCTACAGCATTACCATCACCTACAGACACAGTTGTATTTGTACCTGGATTACCTGATACAGGCGTCGAGCCTGAGCAGTGAAAGGCATGCATAAAAAAATACTTAATCCAGTCAATATAATACTAACCTTAGCCGCTCTAGCAGTTGTGCTGTTTGGTCTGTTAGTTTGGAGAAATGTTTTTACTCCTCATGTGGTAGTGAATGAAAAAAGTGAACCTGAAATCGTAATTAATAATGAAACGCCAGACGTTTCTGCAATTGGCTTACCGCAACGTCTTAAAATCCCGAGTATTGCAGTTGATGCTGCGGTTGAAGCAGTGGGTTTAACTGATGATGGCTCAATGGCCGTGCCGCAAGACCCGTTAAACGGTGGCTGGTATGAATTAGGGCCTCGCCCGGGAGAAACAGGCAGTGCCGTTATCGCCGGACATGTTGATTGGTACAACGGTGCCACTGGAGTATTTGAAGATTTAAATAAATTAAAAACCGGCGATAAAATTACCCTGGAGGATAGTACCGGACAGTTAGTTAGTTTTATTGTGCGTGATAGCCGAACGTATGATGCTGAAGCTGATGCGACGGATGTTTTTACCTCAAACGATAACAAGGCACATCTCAATCTGATTACCTGTTCCGGTACCTGGGACAAGAATGCTAAACAATATGCCACGCGGCTAGTGGTGTTTGCTGATAAAGACTAGATCAAAACATTGGAGCCGATGGCCGGAATTGAACCGGCGACCCACGGTTTACGATACCGTTGCTCTACCAGCTGAGCTACATCGGCCTTCGTTCATCAGATTCACTCCGGCCGACAAGTCGGCTAGTGTGGGGGTTGACGAACGAGAGTAAAAATAGTATCATTCAGCCCGTATGTCAAGCGATTTAAGGATTGTCCTGATTGAAGATGAACCATCGCTCGTATCATTATACAGCTTTGGTCTACATAAAATTGGTCAGGTGTTAGCAGCTAGCACCAAACAGGATGCTTTCGAGTTATTTGAGCGGTTACTGGCCGAAAATAAAAAGCCGTCCGTAGTGTTGCTCGATCTAATTTTGCCTGGAGCGCGCACAGAAGCTGTAAAATTTAGGGATCGAGCCGGGTTCGAAATTTTGCAATGGTTACGGCAGAATAAATGGTATGAGTTGGTGCCGGTTATTATCATGACTAATTTGGATAATAATGAAGATCGGCAAATGGCCGAAACTTTGGGAGCCAATGGTTACATCGTAAAATCAAACGTGGTGCCAAAACAAATTGTTGAGGAAATTAACGCTTTAGTTTGATTTATGAAATATTATTTTCTAACGGGTATAGTTTTATTATCGGTCACATTACCCACTTTGGCGGCTGATCTTTTCAGTGTGGAGACTGTATTGCGGCGGGATGCTTTGCGGTCTGGTTATACACTAGTCAATCCAACGCAAACAGCTTGGCTCGGTTTGCCGGCGGCCAGTGTATCCGGTGCCAAAAAACTCCGGGTTAAATTAAGTAAAGTGGCTCATCCGGAAAAATATTATGGCACCTCCCAACCGATCTCTGATTTATATCGTTACAGCTTTCAAAGTCAAGATACTTTTAAATTAAAACAGCCCGTGGCACTGCAACTGTCTTATCCGGCCAGTTATGGTGGTCAGACAATAGTGGTTAAGTATTATGATTCAGTAGTAAACCGTTGGCGCCCCGTTGGTAAACAATCTAATGTTAATAATTTATTGGTGCAAAGAGGCAGATTACTTAAAAAACACGCTATTATTGCTTTGTTCGAAAAGAATGCCAGCGGAGAGGTTGTCGAGGGCTTGGCTAGTTGGTATGATTGGACAGGAGCGGCGTGTAACTCTTTCCCAATGGGTAGTCGGATTCGAACTACCAATGTGGCCACCGGTGCTTATGTCGATTCCACTATTGTTTCCACCGGACCATTTATTCCGGGGCGAGTAGTAGATTTAACCCGCGATGATTTTTCAAAAATAGCCGATTTGTCAGCTGGCGTTGCCACCGTGACAGTTCAATTAGTACCATGATCGAATTCAAAAAAGTAACCAAAATATATTCCGATAACACTTACGCCGCCCGTGATTTGTCTTTGTTAGTGCGCTCGGGTGAATTCATTTCAATTGTTGGCCAATCTGGCACTGGTAAAACGACTTTAGCTAAGATGGTAATTGCCGAGGAACATCCAACCCGGGGTAGAGTAGTGATCGGTGGTTGGGATATTACCGATATAAAATCCCATGACATTCCAGTCTTACGGCGGCAGGTTGGAGTAGTGTTTCAAGATTATAAATTATTACCCAAAAGAACGGTTTATGAAAACATCACGTTTGCTTTAGAAGTGTGTGGGGTAGAACAAAGTAAAATCAATACGATTGTGCCGCAAGTGTTAAAAGTGGTTGGTTTGGAGAATAAACGGGATAAATTTCCGCACCAATTATCCGGTGGTCAACAGCAACGTGTGGCCATTGGTCGAGCCCTAGTACACCGACCAAAAGTGCTAGTAGCCGATGAACCGACTGGCAGTTTAGATACCATTAATGCCCAAGAAGTGATAGATTTGTTATTAAAAATAAATACCTTAGGTACTACTATTATGTTAGTCACACATAATAAAGATATTGTGGATCGCTTACGGCGACGCGTAGTCACCATTGATGATGGCGTGATAGTATCCGATCAAGAAGCCGGTAAGTATACTTTATAATATGTTGGTTTTTATAACGCGCACGACTAAGTATGCCACTCAACATTTTTGGAGAAACCTCTGGATTTCCAGTATCACCATTCTGATTTTATCGTTAACCTTATTTATTGTTGGTTTAGTGAGCACGCTAAATTTAGTGGCCGACCAAGCGATTAATGCCGTTGAGGAAAAAATCAATATTGATTTCACGTTTAAAGCCAGTACGGATGAAAGCGATATATTAAAAGCTAAAATTTATTTAGAATCATTACCCGAAGTGACCAATGTGCGTTATATTTCCAAAGCGGAAGCCTTGTCTAGCTTTACTGAAACTCATGCCGATGATCCTGATATTCAAGCGGCCTTAGGTGAACTAGATGAGAACCCGTTACCAGCCACACTTAGTGTGCAATCTAATGACCTGGATAACTACCAAGTAATTAGTGATGCTTTTTCGGCATCCGAATATAATGTGTTAGTGGATAAGAAGAATTTTTCTGATCACCAAGCCGCCATTACGAAATTATCCGAAATTACCAAACGGATTTATCAAGGTGGTTTATTGATTAGTGGCATATTTGTGTTGATATCGGTAATTATGTTATATAACACCATTCGGGTAGCCATCTATTCTCACCGAGAAGAGTTGGGGATTATGAAGTTGGTCGGAGCCACTAATTGGTTTATTCGTGCCCCCTTCTTATGGGAAGGTGTTTTGTATGCCGTCTGTGCCTGTACCTTAGCCACTGTGGCCTTAGCCATCACCGTATTTTCCGCTTCACCTTATGTCGATAGTTTTTTTGCCGGCTATAATTTCAGCTTGAATGTATTTTTCTTGAGTAATTTCTGGATTATTGTTCTGAGCCAATTCTTAATATCATTAGCGCTGGCTTTGGGGAGTAGTATGCTTTCGATTGGGAGATACTTGAAGGTGTAGAACACCTATCCCCCCGGCCCCCTTTCCTATGCAGGAAAGGGGGAGGTGGAAGAAGTGTGATCGAAAATCTTTTTTATAACTGAATGTAATTCAGTTAGTACTATTTCGTTACTGAAGCGCAATGTTTTGAAGCCATGATGGGATAAGGTTATATCTCTTAAAGAATCGCGTTCTTTTTGATCTTGATGAATTGGACCGTCTAGTTCAATTACCAACATTAATTCATAACAATAAAAATCAACAATAAATCCATGTAAAGGATGTTGTCGGCGAAACTTATAGCCTAAACGTTTACCTTTTAAACTTTTCCATAAGAGTTGTTCAGCCTCAGTGGCATTATCTCTAAATTGTTCAGCGATTGATCGTAGTTTGCGATCATAGCTAAGTTTATGTGGATGATAACCCTGTATTAACATAATAGCGCCCCAAACTTCGGCAGCGCTTTTCTAACCGTAGTCTAACACCCCTTTCCTGTTTAGGAAAGGGGCCGGGGGATAGGTGTAATCACTTGAACACAAAACAAGTATATGGTATATACAAATAGCGTTTATTTACATTGGGGCGTAGCCAAGTGGTAAGGCAGCGGCCTTTGGCGCCGCCATTTCGTAGGTTCGAACCCTACCGCCCCAGCTTGATTTCAGAAAGTTCTGGAGGTGACCCATCAACCTCATCCTCTCAAAAGTCCTCGTACACCGCGAGGATTTTTGTTTTGTGAGTCAGTGTCCCAGTTTGGGTCTAAAACCCCACATGCTTGCACGTGGCTTGAATGGGGTGATTGTTGGTAACTTCAAAATCCCAGACTTTCTTTCTGGTGCTTTTCAAGCTATACTTTAAATACAATTTAATGGCCTAAACCGTTGATTTCCAGCGGCATGGTTATAAATCCCTAACTACGTAGAGAAGGTCTCCTGATCAGCATCTTGTAGTTAGGGTACCCATTCGAAAGGATGGGTGGCAGTTCCGTAAGGGCTGTCGCTGGTTCAGGGGACCCTTTGTGTTTTCTGAACCAATCTAACAAATCCCTAACTACACAACAATATGGCCAGCGAAAATTCGCAAGTCACAACACCTTCCGCCAAAGAAGGTAACCACATCCTTGGATGGGTATTTGGCATCGTCATTATATTCATCAGTATCTTGCTCGTGTTTAGCAGCATTGTATCAGGACTAGCCATGCTACTGCTCGGGTTGTTACTGCTTCCACCATCACGTCAATGGTTTGAGAGTATAATTCATAAAAAAATACCTCGTCTCATGGCTTTCTTTATAGGTACGTTTTTCATTGCAGCATCAATATTTACTTTTCCGAGCTCGACGGACAATACAGCTAAAATAGCTCAAAACACTAATAAGAATACCAACGTAGCTACTAACGCAGTAGTGAATACGAACGAAGTGGTACCAAACGAAGATACCAATACGGCAGATGTAGTTAATGCTCCCGTTGTATCAAATACCAATGTGGTCCAGGAACCCGTTCAAGAAGAAGTTGCTCCCGCTGTGGTTGAAGAAGTCAAAGAAGAACCTAAGCCGGAACCAACGACACTAGATAAACTCTGGATTGCTTTAGACGATAGCATCAGGACACGCAATGGTTATGATGTGCAATGGGACGAGGAATATAAGACAGCATGGCTAACACGTACACAAGATACCTTTTGGGACGAGCAAGACTTAGTCGAAGATACATATACTGACTTCATCAAATTTGGTCAGGAGGCTTTCAGGGTTGATGGGGTAGAGTATGTTGACATCTCTTACCAGGTGCCATTCGTTGACGAATTTGGAGCTGAATCTATAAAAGATGCAGTTGGTTTGCAGATGGGAAAAGAGACATTTGAAAAGTTTAACTGGGAAAACTTAGAGTTTCAGCCCATCTACCAAACTATGCAGGATAATACTGAATACCAATCTATCCACCCGAGCATTCGTGCTGGACTAGTTGAGGGTGAGTTAATGCTTTCCTTATAACTTTTGATCACTATGCCTACACAAACTCAAAAAGACCAAATAGCTAAACGACTCAAAGAGTATGCTAAGCGTTACCTGTCGAAGAAATACGAGACGTTAGATGAGTCAGCTACTCGCCTGATGATTAATAGTTTTCTAACAGAGGTACTGGGTTATGCTGAACTGGATGAGATTAAAACAGAGTACCAGATCAATAATACCTACGCTGATTACATTATCCAAGTCCAACGCAAAAAGTATATCATCGTTGAAGTGAAAGCTATCCAGATTGATTTGTCGGATAAGCATATTTACCAATCCATTAATTATGCCGCTAATGAAGGTGTAGACTGGGTGTTACTCACTAACGGCAGAGTCTTTTCACTGTATCGAGTAGTCTTTAAAAAACCGATTACGCATAAACGCATCTGTTCATTTGACCTCAAGGATAAAGCCCAACTCAAACAATCCATTGAGTATTTTGCGATGATGACCAAACGCAGCATGTTGAAAAATGAGCTGGATGATTTCTGGCTTCGGTTTCAGGCACTCGAGCCAAATAATCTGTGCAAGTACCTTTATTCCACAGAGGTTGGTAATCTCTTACGCCGTGCCCTCAAAAAGAAAGCTGGACTAACATTTTCTGACGAGGATATTTTTGCATCCATTTACCAGATTATTGTTGAAAAAATAGCGTTTGAACAACCTGGTGTTCCCAATACGATTTTTAAGCGTCAAAAGATTAAACCAGAGCTTGTTACGCAGCATAATAATGTGGTAGTAGGTCGAAGCGAATGAGCTTATTAATACCCTGTACACCGTATGGGCGCGTGCTATACTTGAGGTACATTTTATTAACAATCTTAAAGGCGTCCACCTTAACAATATGCAGATCTAACCATCTGTAGCTGTTACTGGACGTTTTTTCATCTATACGACCCTATGACCCAACCCAAAACCATCCTCATTTCCACCCTAACTGCTAGTTTATTGGTACTTGCGTTAGTACTACCATCCTTAACTAACGCTATGGCAGTGGTTAATCTTACCCCTGACATCATTGGTATTAGTGAATCTTCTTATAAAGAGTTGTTAGATAGTCGTTGTTACAATGTAGCCGACAGCGCATCTAGTGATGCAATCACAACTGCATTAGGACGATTGTGTGACCCTATATGGGAGGATTTAGAAGGCAGAGTTATTTTACGTGCCCAGCATGCTGGGGAAATGTACTTGGTAGATACCTCTGATATTTTACCAATACGTTACAGATATTTACCTGATGGTTTTTATCAGGTTAAAAAAAATAGATATTACTGGGTAGCTGATGGTTATAAACACAAATTGAAATTAAAAAACATTTATTCGGCGTTTTTAGAAACTGCGATTAAAGGTGATTCTCGTGTTACGCCTGCATCAGATTTAGATATTCAAGCACTAGCTTGTCTAGACTATGGCGAGGGAGCAGCTTGTAGTGATGTTCTTATGGGTCGTGAGGAACTATATGATAATTTACAGCAACGTTTAGTTGGACGTGTCATCATGGCAGCCGAGAGTGATGGTAAATTATATTTTATTCCAGATATCGATGAGATTGATGATTTGACTGTCATGTCCAATAGCCAGTTACTTACCTATATACAGAATCATGTTGTTAAGGTGCCGGAAAAGACTATAGGTGAAATGGTCAGGTATCCGGAAAGAATTTATTAGATATGTAAATATTTGTTCTCTAACACACCTTATTAATAAATACCTATGAAAGAAAAACTATTTTTAACTACAGCAGCAGTTTTTGCTCTGACACTGACTGGGTGTGCGGGTCCATCGACGAATGTAAATACGGTGGCCGTCACTAATGAGATTGTTAATGTAAACCCAGTGAATACAAATGCCGAAGTGAATACCAACGAAAATATAAATGTCACTGTAGTTAATGAAAATACCAATTTAACCAATGAGAATACAAATACAGAAATAGTAAGTGAAGTAGATACTAGTGATTGGGAGCAAGTCACAGTTGATGAAGGGGTTCTCGATACCAGCGATTGGCTAACTTATACGAATGAGGAGTATGGGTTTAGTTTTAAGTATCCAAAAATTTATTCAGTAAGTGTTAGTAAATCAACCCGAGCCGACTTTATTGACGATGCCGGCGCTGTATTTATGATTGATAGAACTGATTTACAGATAGATCCAGTAAGAATTACTCTTTTCGATAGTATTGTTGCTCACCCAACAACGAGTGAAATCAATTCTGTTCAATCTGTACTCGGACCCAGGCCAGACGGTAGTTATGACAATGTAGTCAATGAAACTACCTACTCAGTCCAGCAATATTATGGAGAAAATTTTAGAGTGCAAGGACTAACTGGTAATTATCCAGTCGATGAAGACCATAAACTTCAAGATGTAGCTGAGTATTATTACTTAGACTCAGACGAAAAAACATTAGAAATTAGGTTAACAGATGAAGCCGCTACCGGTATAGATCCTGACACACTATTGAACTCTTTACAATTCTAATTCACTCCTGATTCATCTCATCAGCACCGGATTGATGAGATGGCTTCAGCGGTGAATCCTCACCCTGACTTGCTCGCCATACAAGGCTACAGCAAGATAGTACGTTGACAATTCAAAGTCAAAAGGAAACTCCAATGCGCAAGCCTCTGTTCGTTCTGCTTCTCATGATCCTGGGCTTCTTCTTGCCCACCACCAAGGCTCTGGCCTATGGTCCCTTCGTTCTGCCGATCCACAACAACAGCGTCGAGATCAATGGCGGTGCCTGGAACTACAGTGTGAGTTGTTCTGCCGCGCAGTATGAAGTCGATTATTATCCGTTGCCCGCGAGCCACGGTGGATATGACTTCGACGGCGACGAAGGCGACAACGTCTACGCCGCCGCTTCTGGTGTCGTGTCTAATATCCAGAACAGTGACTGTCCTAATACGTACCCCAATGGAAATCCTACTTGGGGCTGCTTCGTGGATATCAAGCATGATGTGGATGGTGACAGCATCTACGACTACACCACCAAGTACACTCATCTCGTGTCTGGTTCTATCACCGTGGCGGTCGGCAACTCCGTCAGTTCCAACACCCTCATCGGTCAAATGGGTAACTCGGGCTACTCTGACGGCGCGCATCTCCATTTCGGCGTTCAGGACTACGGATCACTTCAGTACCTCAGTCATGACTACTGGCTCGATCCCTACAACCTCAATGACGACAACGCTACCTGCTGTGATATCCCGAATGGCTGTCCCAACGAAGGCACTTCCAGCCAGCATTCGGACTTCGACTGCGATGCAGCAACTGACTCAGACTACCTCTGGGCCAGCTGTCCTCCGACCTACAATGCCGAAGTCTCCACCTGCACCTCCGACGTTTACACCATTCACCTGCTCACCGTCACCGCAGACGCCAGTACCCACACCTTCACCATCAAACCCTACTACCACACCGGTTCTGGGAACAGCGTCAGCCTCAAGCTGCCCGACAGTAGCTACACCATGACTGGCCTGGGCAACACCAACAACGTCAACACCTGGCTGGTAGGCGACCTGGACAATGACGGTAACGACGATATCGTCAACGTCACGGACAACGGCAACTACACCTACGTTCAGGTGTACGTCAGCAACGGTGATGGCACCTTCGTCGGTCGCGATCGCTGGCTGAAGGCCAACAACGGCTACAGCCACGCCTTCCTGACCGACATGGACAACGACGACGATCTGGACCTGGTACTCGGCTATCCCAATGGGAGCAGCATCAAGTGGCGGATCGGCACCAACATCGGCAGCGACTTCGCTGACCTGACCACCTGGAGTGAGTCCTTCGGTTCCACCGACAGTCACTTCTTGGTCGGAGACTTCAACGGTAACGGTAAGGGTGAAATCCTGGTCGGCACCACCAACAGCGGTGGAGTCGAACTGGGCTGGCAGCGCTTGGATACAACTGGAAACAGTGCGACCATCGCGACCGGTTGGGGTTCACCCAGCAACACCTACCTCGTGTCGAACCTCAATGCCGATGCCGATGGCCGGGACGACTTCCTGCGGATCGACGAAACGAACAGCACCGTGGAAGCCTACCTGGCCCAGTACAGCAGCACGCTGCAGTGGCTGAGTGTCAGTACGATGGCCAACGATGTCGGTGGCACCGACGGAGACTACTTCGTCTACCCGCTCGACTACAACGACGACTACCCTGATCTGCTCCGTCTGAACAGTTCCGGCACGCTCTACTTGGGTCAGCACACCAGTGCCACGACCTTCGAAGAACAGGGAGATCAGCAGGACATCGTCAGCAACCTGCCGACGGATGGCACGTTGCTGTTCGGCAACTTTGGTGGTCTGCAGTCTGACTGCACTGCTCCATTCGTCTACATCGAAGTGGCTGACAACGATCTGGATCAGGACTACGACTCCTACACCCCCGACGACGGCGACTGCGACGACACGGCCGACCACACCTACCCGGGTGCCCCGGAACTGTGGGACACCTTCGACAACGACTGTGATGCCCTGATCGACGAAGCCTTCGACCTCGACGGTGACGGTTGGTCCTACGACCAGGGTGACTGCTCCGAACAGAGCAACAACATCAACCCCTATGCCGTAGAGATTCCCGACGGTCTCGACAACGATTGTGACGGGGTGACCGACGAAGTCGGTGACAACGACTACGATGGTTGGTCCAGCACCAACGGCGACTGCGACGACACGGCTGACCACACCTATCCGGGTGCTCCCGAACTCCTCGACGACCTCGACAACGACTGTGACGGCGAGATCGATGAAGATTTCCTCTTCGAGGATCAATACATCTTCTTCGACTTCGACGGCAACGGTGACGATGATCCCTGCGTCCGGCGTGCAACCACCTTGCTCTGCCTCTACGACGGCCTCTACGGCACGTGGACGGTTCCGGGCGAAGTGATCGGAACGGGAGAATACATCATCTGGCGTTCCGGCCGCACCAGCTACTACGACTACATGGGTGCCGACGGCATCGCCGACTACGTGTTGGTCTATGCGGACGTGTCCGCTGACCAGTTCTTGTACTGGCACACTACCATCGCAGCTCGCTTTGGCAGCCAGCTCCAGATCGACCGCAATCTCGACGGTATCATGGACACCTACCTGTACTACGGTACGGGCAACGGAGCCGACGACTACTACCTGGCCGATCTCAACGGTGACGGCCTGGCTGACCTGATCTTCCGTGAAGGTAACCGGTTCTACGTCGACGACAATACCTCTGGGGTCTACGACTACTGGTTCACCTTCGGTGATACCACCTTGGATAGCCAGTGGTACTTCGCGGACTTCGACGGTGATGGCACTGACGGCATCTGCGTCGTGCGAGGTGCTCTGCTCCACTGCACCGACACCATCACCCCCAACGGGAGCCAGACTGGTGTTTGGACCTTCAGCTATGGCTATGGGTTGTAGACCCTAGGAAGGCTACGGTGCAGCAGCTCGTTCTTTGCAACGCAGACCAACAGTGAACACCGTCACGGCAACGTGATCCGTTCCTGTACTTCGCCCCGGCATGATCTCACGATTGTGTCCGGGGCATCCTTTTTACATTAGTAATGTTACCGATTAGGGAGTAATATAATCATTATGAAACTTGGAATTATTCAGAATTCAACAAATAGACTTATTAAGTTTTAAACGAAATTTGCTCAAATTTTATAAAAAACAGAATCCCTAAAACAAACCATGCATGTTCAATCTGTAAAAATAGAAACCCAATTTCAAGCATTGATGCAAAAAGCGTTTAAGGGTGAACTTGTTTAAATATGATTGCTCAAACACTCCCTACATCTGAGCCCAGTCTACTATTTAGTGACTATTTTAAGGTGCCTCCACAACATTTAGAGGAATACGGGGCGTTTAATATAAGTTTAGTGACTGACCTACCATTGTTTATTGATCCATTTTTAATTTTTCACAGTGAAAAGGAAGTATATCAGAATTTACATTTGGAAATTCTCAAGTATCTTCGTTTCTTGAGAGAAATTTCTATAAGGCATGAAACTATCTCATCTGGTTTAAGAAAAGAGTTATTTCATTTTAAGGAAGTTGAACAGAATTGGTTTGGTTTCACAGTCGGCGGAAATAAGGGGCGTGGCCTGGGACCAAAATTTGCCAAGGCGCTGCATTCCGGGTTGTCTTCGATTTTAAGAAATTTTGGCGAAGAACAAATTACGGCTAGTAGCCATCTTGAAAAATTAGGTCTTATTCAACCGGGTGTTGGCAGAGATAGTATAAGTGATTTTACTGTTAATCTAATAAAAGGTTTCTTACTAGAGTATACGGCACAGTTTGCAAGGGAGTATATTGATCCTGCGTTATGTAGAGAATTTGCGGTAAGCAGAGTCTGGTTTAATTATAAAACAGAAACATGGGTACAAAAGCAATATATTCTTCCTACATATAATGGTGACTACATTATCTTGACACCGAAAGATTTATTGACTAAAGATGAAAGTTGGATTAATTATCCAGATTTAGTAAAAGAAGTTGTAAGTATTGGAAATGCGATTGATGATGATAACTTAAGAAGTAACTTAGATCGATATTTTCAAAAAGTACTTCCTGATGATTCTAAAGATAAACAAAAGAAAGAAGCCGGACAAAGAGCTATTAAAGAATTCCCTGAGGTAATTGACCACTACATTCGCTATAAAGAAAAAACAGGTGACCAGGCTGAAGCAATAAGTGATTTGAAGGTTCAGTTTTCTGAACAACTGTTTATTGAGAATACTAAGGAACTTCTAAAGCTACTTGGTAAAAATACCAATTTTTTAAGAACGCCAATTAATTCGTACGCAGAAAGCATGCGTAGAATTAAATATCTAAAGGATGTTATTGAAAAACAAGATGGCTATAAGCTATTTTATATTGATGGTCATCCTGTGAAACGAGAGTCAGATTTTCAAATAGTTTTTAAACTGGTTTGGTATGGTTCAGAGTATGATTTTAATGCAGAGGTCAATAATGGTAGAGGCCCAGCTGATTTTAAGGTGTCTATGGGCGCGGCCGATAAAACAATGGTCGAATTTAAATTAGCCAGTAACACCCATCTGAGAACAAATTTACAAAAGCAATTGCAAATCTATAAAGAAGCGAATGCTACCGATAAGGGTATCTATGTTATTTTCTATTTTTCTGAGCAGGAAAAAATCGGCGTTGATCATATCCTTAAGGCACTAGAAATGAGTGGGCAAGAAAATATTATTCTTATTGATGCCAGAGACGATAACAAGCCATCAGCTTCAGTTGCTTCATAGCCTAAGTTGGTTGATAGATAATAATTGGCACTTGACTATGGAGAGTGCTAATTATACAATATATTTCGGTGAGCTGGTCTCAGCCGTTCTACTCATGTTCCGATTGTTGCAGGTTGCAGCAGACTGCATTAAGCAGTCGGAGAGATGTGGTCGAGCTCTTCCAAATTAATGTTAAAATTGATATGGCAAAAGACGCACCAGGTATGCGTGGATATCGTTCCCGCAATAAAAGTGGCCAATTACGCGATAAGCGTGATGACACTCATATTGGTACCATTGAACAGCAATATAGATTGAATCTAAAAGTTCGTTCAGATATGCATCTGGGTACCTACTTAAAAGAGAACAAGATCAAGTCACTTAATGATTTAAAAAATAATCAATAAGCACCTCTGATTTGCTGAGGCCAGTTGTCACCATACTCAGAACGTTTGTTTTTTAACCCAACAAGACTAACTTGTTATCTTATATCTTTATGCCTAAAGTTAATCCTCTAAAAAATCCAGGAAACGTATTACTAGTAAAACAAGCTAATAATAAAATATTTAGCGTTCATGATGTTAAAACTGAACCTAATTTTGTAAACAAAATTTGTGATAATCGGTCACTAAACATTACTTGTGAAGTATGTAGTATAGCAAGCATACAATATTATTTGAATGAGAATTGGAAGCAAGTTGAAGATTGTTTCAAGAAGAATATAGAAAAATCAGAAATTTAATTTTCAATATTCACTTTCTGATCCTTCAACATCAGCTTACTATCCAAACATTTTAGTATCTCCTGCTTCTCTTCTCTAGTTCCTTCTTGCAGCACATATCTCACATACATCTTCATATCAACGACTTTTTGGCCAGTTGAGCCATCTGTCACCTGTCCAAGCACGCCTCGTGCAAATTTTCTGAAGCGTTCTAGTTCTTCCTGGAATTTTCGCTTAGCTGCAATCGTGTTTAAATCAACCTGATCAATAATGTACAGTAGTTGTTTTAGAAGTTCCTCTTCCCGAATAAACTTTTCGGCACAGTTCACATCACGTCCTCGTGTGCAGTGATAATACACGTACCGCCTCTTACTTCCATCGAGCAACTTTTTAAACTTTTCTTCTGCGGTTACTCCTGAACCACATCCTCCGCAGGTGAGGAGTTGTGTAAAGTGAAAATTCTTTGCTCCCCAGACTGTTATTTCAGTATCTGGCCGCTGCATCTGTTCATTAGCAGCATCAAAGACATCTTTCGTAATGAGTGGGTCATGTTTACCAACATACCAGTTACCGCTGCCCTCAGGGAATTCGAACATGCCATAGTAAAATGGATTTTTCATCATGCGGAAAATGGCGCTTAGTGCCAGCATATTACCACTACGTGTAGTAAAGGGAGTTTCTTCTTTTAACCAGCGATGAATCATCCGGCCGCTAAACCCATAGAGCCCTACCTTTTTAAAGATCAGTTGGATCGTCTCAGCTCGCTCTGGATCAATCACAATCTTCTTGTCATTTGGTCCAATCGCTTTCATGATGTTGTATCCAAGTGGCGGCATCCCTGGACGCCAGCCCGTACCGGCTTTGGCCCGTAGGCCGCGCTTCACATTAAGACCCCGGTGATCATTTTCCAGCTTGGCCTGAGAACCCAGAATCATCAGTAGGAATTTTTCATTAGGTGAATTGCTGAACGTCTGGCCGTGGGTACGAATTTCTTTGATGTGCCCTTGATCCATCAGATCGACAATTGAGCCTAGGTCGCCAGCATTACGACTTAATCGATCTGGCGCCCACGTGAGTATTCCATCAAACATATCTGTGGCAATATCTGCCAAGAGAGTATTTAAGACTTCGCGCTGGCCTGAATTTTTAGCTGAATGGGCCTCACGGCGGATATCAGTGACCTGTAGCCCCTGTTGCTCAGCAAGCTGCAGCATTTCATTGACTTGTGATTCAATCGACATGGCTTGCCGTTCGTCTTCCTCTGAAGACTTACGCGCATACAGGCAGTACTTAAGGTTGACTCGAGTTGTATCTAGGGTAGTGGTAATCATCTATCTACAGTAATGTCACACCCTTTGTAGGCTATCCAGTGACAGCTGTAGGTAACTTGTTGGTAACTTTCTCTTAGATAATGTTCCAGTTTGGGGGATCAAAGTAGCCTCCTGGTACGCATTTACTGTACATGCGCATCCGTTTAATGGGTTCATTATTCATATCACTTAGCTGCCAAGCTGGCCGCATATTCATCACCTGCATGATGACTAAGGTAAAGGCGTCTAGTAAATCGTCATGGCGCTCTACTCCAAATCCAACGATTTGGGCAATTAAATCCTCTGCACCCGTACGTGGAAACAGGATCTGGCCTTGTTCAATCAAAGGTGAGACGATTTGTAATCGGGCTCGTTTATCTGCCCCGGTCACAGTAATGCCTTCCACCGGCAGACGACGTTCCTTGAGGGTTTCCACAGCACTAGCCTGATAAGCTACCTGCTCGACGTAGAGTTGAGTAGGATGCGTTTTACCTAAACGTTTACTAATATTATCCGCCTGTTCAATCGTTTCGGCAAAACTAAGACGTTTATTGATAGGGTGCGGCAACACATAGAATTTAATTTCCTCGTGCTCAAAACTAAATATTTCAATAGAAACCATTGCTGTATAGTCTGCAGAGTCTTTTTTACTAATGGCTAAATCAATACCAGTACAGACCTTTTCTAAACGGATAACATTTGTGTAATCATCCAGCTCTCGCTGTTCTGGTTCCTTGGGTTCAGGGAGTGTGTCGTAATAATGAATATCATCATAGCTAATGACTTGTCCATCTTCGGGTACAATTTGTAATTCAAATTCGCGTTTCCAGGCAATGGGATTACCAATCTTACGCTGTTCCTGAACCAGACTCGCTTCGTTAGGAAATTTAGCAGCCCACAAAGGTTTGCCCTCTGAGATGATGGGATAGCGTTTTACAATACCATCAATCCGGTCATCATCAATCAGTTTATTGATCCGCATCAGCAAGGAATCTTCATGTAGTAAATTTCCTAAAATGACGGTCTGCGTGTGTCGGTCACCGGCAGGGATGATTTCACCACTTAACCATTGAAATGTTTTGTTTCTTGACTCCATGGTTTTAACTGATGACAAATCTTCAATATCATCACAAATAATGAGGTCGGGCCTTACTTCTGCATGACGAATTCCACGAATACTTTGTTCTGTAGAAGCAGCAATAATTTTGGCATCGTACCGAGGAATAACAATGGTGTCCGCGCTCCATTGCGTAGTGCGTGTGACAAATGGTCCAAAATCTTTACGTAATAAAATATTTTCCTCCAGTTCATGTTTAATGTGCTGCAATAATGACTGCGCTTGATACTGGGTCTGACTTAAAATTAAGATACAGCGTTTCTTTTTCTTCCCTAGCAAGGCCCATAAGGGATAGGACAAGGATAAGATAGTGGATTTGCCAGAACCCCGGAACGCCATAAAGACCAATAAACTCAATTGTGGGTTTTCAGTCAGCTGTAACATTTCTCGATGAAACGGCGCCGTTTCGTAGGTGATATATTGATTAAGGTAAACATGAAAAAACCAAAAATGCGATTGCATTGTTATAGCTTTCCGTACCGATTTTGTGCTGCTGATAATCGCAAATTGTTCAGCTGTGTTCATAGTATCTGTGGTGACTCATTATTTAGGAGTCGTGCTTGTTCAAGAGCAACTTGAACTACACGCTGCTGTTCTGGAGTTAATTCAGGCAGATCCGTAGATTGACCGCCCGTCAATTCAATACGTGTTGTATAAGCCATGTGGTGATGTTTTAGCCAGAAGATGATGGCCGTCATATTTTGATCTTTAATCGCAGAAATTAACTGCGACTCTGCCATATCATTTACCAGTCCCACGCCATGGTCGAGTGCAGTGTGTACTGCCTCTGCAAATGCTGGGTCATCTTTTAGCCAGCGATAGTAGGTAGCCCGTCCCAGCTCCATCTTTTGGCAAGCCGCTTGGATGATGGGTGTTTTCTTCAGTAGTTCAATTAAGGCGTCCTTTTGGGTTTGCTGACGTTTTTCAATGGTCATTCTTCTCTTGTGTTTAGGTTCCATATTTATTGATCCCCATATTTCAAAATGTGCTGCTCAAAGCGTTGTAGAATCGTCGTGTAATAATCTGGATCAAGTTCCATCATGAGACAACGGCGTTGGGTTTGTTCACATGCAATCAGCGTCGACCCTGAGCCACCAAAGGGATCGTACACAACGTCACCCACCTGGGTATTATTCAGTATGAGGCGGCGTAGCAAACTCACTGGTTTGGTGGTTGGGTGCAGGCGACTCCGCTGCGGCTTTGGGCAGAAGAGGACGGACTTATCTTTATTTTTATAGAAACGATGCGTGCCGTACCAGCCATACATAATGAGCTCGTGTTGTGGCAGGTAATCTAAGCGACCAATAACAGCATGTTGTTTCATCCAGATTAGTAACTGAGCAAAGTGTAACTTGTGGTTATCCATGGCACGGCGGAGGGCAAATAGCATCTTATCTGAGTTAAATACATAGAAAGCATTCCGTTTGGCTAAATGCGGCACTGTCAGTTTTAGCCATTGCTCCATAAAGTTTTGATATTCCTCTTCGCTTTGGACGTGGTCATTAGCGATCACTTTTTCATGACGAAGAGTTTGAAAACCTTGTTTACTTTCTACATAGCCAACTCCGTACGGTGGATCCGTCAGTACTAGATTAATTTTCTGTTTTCCTATCAGTTGAGCGACATCAGTTGGATTAGTAGCATCGCCACACATGACGTAGTGGTAACCTAACTGTTGTGGTTCATTTAGTTCCGTTGAGCTGTTTGGCTTTATTTCCAGTAAGTTGTTCATAGCGATTGAGTATTAATTGTGTAAAAATAGGGTCGATTTCAGCTACATAGGCTACCCGCTTTAGTTGTTCACAGGCGATTAACGTTGAACCAGAACCTCCGAAGCTATCCAATATACGGTCACCGGGCTTAGTACAACGGCGTATGGGCTTTTCATGTAGGGTAGCTGGCTTTTCAGTGGGGTGTGTATATTGCATTCCAGGCAGGCGTTTTTCGAACCAAATATTTAAGAGGTCTTGGAGATCATCAATAGCGCGATTGCCGGTACCCACTTCCTTGTTCAGAATTTCGTGCAGGTTTTTAATTTCAGCCAGATAAGGTTTACCACGAGTGCCGTAGACACATGGTTCATATAGTTTATTAAATGCCACTTGGGGAGTCATATTGTGGTTGTTTTTAATCCAAAGACAGACCCGTTTGTGGTTGATCCCTACTGTGGTATACAGTTGCTGCAACAAGCCAATATATCGCTCATCGCACCAGTAAAACACATGACCTGCATCATCCAGTACTGTCAACGCGGTTTCTAGGGAACGTTGTAAAAATAGTTGATACTCAGAATCGGATTGATGATCATTCAGCTGGCTATGGCCATACTTGCCTTGGGTGCTTATACCCTTAGAATAATTTAAGGCAATGTTGTATGGGGGATCAGAGTAAATCATCTGTACATGCTGACCTCCTAGCAGTGCTTGAATCACCTCGGGTTGAGTAGCGTCACCACAAATGACGCGATGATCACCGAGCGCAAACAAATCACCAGCTTGAATAGTAGTATGTTGTGCTTCTTTGAATTCTTTTTGGGTATGAAAGTGATCATCTTCTACCTCTAACATTTCATCCCAAATGATAGAAAGGTCTGCATCATCAAATCCAACATCGAGCAAGAGGTTCAGATCAAATTCTTTAAGCAACTCGAAGTTCCATGACCCCACATTCCTGTTGAGCCGAAGATTAAGTTCTTTTTCTTTGGCAACCTCAGCGATATTGAGATAGATCACGGGCACCTCTACATATCCTAGTTCTTTTGCAATGTGCAGCCGGAAATGTCCTCCGATAACAATATTGTGACGGTCTGGATTATTATTAACAATAATTGGATCTACTAAGCCAAAGCGCTGAATGCTGTCTTTGAGATGAGTTTTGGCTGCTTCGTCCCAGCGCCGCGGGTTATAGGGGGCAGGGTTTAGGTCGACTATCTTAACCTGAACGGTTTGAATGGGTTGATTCATAAGTTATTTTTCTTAGTAATTAAAAACACCCAATACATTTAAGCATAGGGTGTTTGGAGATTTGGAAAGTTCCGTAAAGTTCCGCTAGCTGTAGTTGCCAAGTTCTCGTTGAATACGCTTTTGATGGTTTTTATAGGCCTGTTGGCATGCTTTTTTAGCGCAATTCTTACTATCGGCTCTTACTGGTTCGTATTCTGCGTTACAATACACGCAAACTTTTTGATAAGGCATATTTGTAACCAGGGTATGAAGGTGTACGGTTTTTTCGTCCAACTGACGTAATACCCATTCCAAGTCATAAGAGTAATCGTAGTAAAGCATCGCTAGCCGGTACGGATTTTTTGCGCGACGTCGTACTACGAGTGGAATACATTCCATGTAACCAAAAAAGTCTTTTGTGTCATCATGTTGTTTTCCTAAAAATGCAAACTCTGATTGCCACTCCTGAAGATCCTTTATACTAAAACCAAAAGTCTTGATCAGTTTCTTCAACCCTGGAATAACAGTATTTTTGAGTTCGTGCTTCCTACTTGCTTTATAGTCACGTTCTATATCTTTTCTATTGTAACCATTTACCTTGCTATCAATTAAAATGCGTTCAATATTTAGTCCTGCATCCGCACAGATGTTATTGATTTTTTTTAAAAAAGATAAAATTGTACTTAATTTTTTTAAATCATTTTTAATGACTTGGGGTGAACTCGAAAGCATTGTAGCGAATGTCTTACCATCATTCATGTGTTGCTGAAAAATAATCGGTAACTGATATTGTTTAAACAAATGCCTTCGAATATTATCATAAACAATAATCTGTTCTTGTTGATATTGCTTTCCCTTACCTGGTTTCAGTAAGTCCTGTTTGCTGAATTCATTTAGCACGAAAGGGGTGCTAACTAATCCATAGTCTTTAAGTACCAAGCAAAATCTATCTTGGTTATGTAGGATATTTTTCCCCTGAGCTTTAAATTTTGTAGCCATAGAGACAGTTTAACATAGGTTGCCAAAAGAAAC
Organism: Patescibacteria group bacterium; assembly: GCA_041665365.1. NCBI lineage: Bacteria > Patescibacteria group bacterium. Next base: position 146,455 of record JBAYIY010000001.1, on the reverse strand, counting down.
CAGATATGTTAGCATTGGCACAATGCTTAAAGATTCAAATAAATTTTACTGGCACGCCAATACTTCAAGTGGAGGAACACTCAGTGTTAGGTTAACTCTTGCGCAAGGCTTGTCAAAAGCAAAAAAGGAATCAGCTTTGGCCCAAGCTTTAAAGGATTGCATTAGATTCATGGAGCAAAGGGGCTACATCCCGGCCAATGCTGAAATATTATCATCCAGTGATATCGCCAAACAATACGGGCATAGTCGTCAGTATTGGGAAAAATTATTAAACCAAGGCAAAATTTTATATCGTGAAACATCAGCCGGACGTATTACCACAGATCTTTGGGTAAAGGGGTATATTGATAACAAAGAAAAAGTAGATCAGTATGTCCGCAATGCTAAAACTGTTTTGAATGCAATACGAGAGACTAAAAATAAAAATGGACTAGTATTATGCCCAGTATGTAATAAGGATCGATTTGAATTTTACGTTAACACAAATACCAACGTGAATGGTATTTGTCGGCTGTGTAAATTTCAAGTGAACACAATCAAACAATAAAATGAACTTATGAGAGCTGTAAAGAAAAAATTAAAACATGTCAAAATCAAGAATAGAACTTATGGTAATGCCCTTAAAGGAGTTTGTATTTATTACGAAGGCAAAAAGCCATCGAATTTAAAAAAGGATGGCATGATATCTTTTGGAAAACATATTTTGCAAAAGTTGCAACGTAAATTTCCAGGCAATTATAAGTGGATTATCACAGACTCAGATTCTCACATAGATCTTTTTAGAGGAAAATACCTTGTTTACACTTCAAAAACATTGCTTTCTAAAATGGGTGGAGAGAGCATTACACGAAACCGAGATATTAAAAATGATATTGTTGATCATTTTTTTGCTGCAACATATCCGAATCATTTTGCTGCTGAGGATATCCAAGTATATGTGCCAGGTTTATTATCTAAGGTTATTAGTCCAGCGATGATACCTCAGCTTTCCTCAGAGGATAGGGATGTTCTGAATAAGTTTTTACCGGGGTATATTGCATCTGAATCAATTAGTAGCGTTAACCTCTTAAAAGCCCAAGCACAAATTAAATCATTGAAAGAGTTGGCAGCTTATCTCAAGAAAGCCATCCAATCGAAGCATGCGGAGTCGTGGTGGCAAAAATATATTCGGGATAATATTTTACTTATTCAACAAGGGTACATTAAAGCAATAGAGAAAATGAATGTAGCAATTGGTAATACAAAATTACCTGACTTTGCTTTAATAACACATGATAACTATTTAGATATTCTAGAAATAAAAAAACCGGATACCAATCTGCTTCTGCCAGATGATAGCCGAGGCAATTATTACTTTGATAAAGAAATTTCTAAAGCTATTATTCAAACCGAGAATTACATGTCCCAAGTTCATCGTCATGGTGATGCTATTCGAAGTTATCTGATAGATAAACATAAAATTCAACTGCAGGTCTTGCGTCCACGAGGCATTATCTTAGCAGGGAATGCTTCCATTTTAACTGAGCAAAAGCAGAAAGATGACTTGCGACTACTCACGCAGGGATTGAAAGATGTGGTAATAGTCACTTATGATGAATTGCTTAGCCGTTTGGAAAATTATATTGACGTACTTGAAGCGCATACAAAAAAATAGTTGTACAAAGCTTAGATGGGTACTGTACGAGAGCTGAAAGAAAGAACTCATTATGATGATAGATATGACTTGCATACTATCAAGTATTGTCAGATGATCGAGCATGCACAGCAGCGTGTCAGTGAAGCTAAAAATTTTAAGAAAGGAACCCCTGAGTTTGCGCAATATAAAACTTTTTCAAAAATGAATCTTGAATTGCAAATGTATTTTGAAAAAGGTGAGCTATGGAAAAACAAAGAAAAAACAATCCAAGAATGGATGGAGCGTGACAGGGTGCGGGATCAGTTACTTGAAGCAGCAATTGCTCCAAAAAATATCTACTGCTCCACATGCCATGAGTCTATACAATCTGACTTTAAAACATTAACTGATCGAGACGGCAAAGACGTCGTCTTATTCTTTTACACTTGTCCAAGTAAACATCGGGGCCGGGCTTTCTACCATGATGGCATTGAATACGTATCGCAACCAAAAGTTTGTGTGCGTTGTCATCGGCAAACAATTAAAACAGAACGATCACGTAAGGGAGATATTATTACAACTATAGAGCGTTGTACGAAATGCCATCACAAAACTGTAGATGTGCTTGATTTAAAAACAGAAAAAAAGGATGAAATGAGTGAAATTGAGTTTAAGAAATTGCGTAAGAAATATTGCATTTCCGATGAAGAGGGTCATGAGTATTTGAAGTTTCTGGTAGATTTAGAAGAAATGAAAAAGATAACCGATGAAGCCAAAGAACAGGAAGAGCATAAGGGGCTTTATGAATTAATTGCGTCCATTGAACGACTCACTGTCCCGCAGTTACGCAAGCGTGTAGAGGCACTAGCTACAAAAAACGAATATACTCAAATCACTTTTGAACAGCCGGCGATTAGTAAAGATGTGCAGATTGGCTTTTCAGTCCAAGATGAATCAACGCGCCAGTCATACGATAGCATCAGAACTTTGACCAGGTTGCTTGAAAAGAATTTAGCGGCCACCAACTGGTCACTAATGTCTGAAGGCTTAACCTTTAGAATGGGAGTACTGACAGGCCGTTTACATGGTTATGACCAAGAGGATGCTATTAAACAGCTGGTCATATCTCGGCTCAAGAAAGGTTTATTAAAATTACCAAAGATAAAAAAAGAAACGGATGAATGGGATGTGACTGGCAGTGATCATTCTAAGATACGGCTATGATTAAAATGTACCTAGGATTATAATACTTATTATGATCGACGAAAGTATTATCCATAGAAATGCGATAGCTAGTGATTTTAGATCCTATGCTGATAGAGACTACATTGCTGCACGTACACTGTTCCGCAACCAGTGCTTGGATCAGTTCCTTACTTTAGCTCATCAAAGTATTGAGAAATATTTGAAATCGATACTTTTATACAACGGCGTAAAAGTTCCCAGAAATGCAACTGGTAATCAATGGCATGAACTAGAGTATTTGTATAATTTATGTAAATCTAATATTCCATCTTTTAACATCTACAAAGAGTGCCTTGATTTGGTAAAGAACTTAAGTGTTTATAACTTTGTTCGCTATCCTGATTTCCCATTTTATGCTAAACGATCTTGGTTACTAGTTTTAGATGAACTTGTTTGGCAGTTGAGATTTTTTAGCTGTAGTGATACTCAACGTATCAATCATTTTATCAAAAAAATCGGCTGGAAGAAGTTAGAAGAAAACACAGCCAATAATAGTGCTAATTATTTCACGAATGGTTATTTGGAAGGTATTCTAAAAGATAAGAGTAGCAAGCATCATATTGAGAGAGGCAATTTAGTTTGGAAGAATCTATATTTTGGGAAAGTAAAAAAGAAATCCATAATGTTTAAACAAGGGTTTTGGTCTAAAAATAATCATTTATTTGCTTGTTCCAAAGAAGAGCAGAAAAATGTTTATAATGCAGTAAAAGATTACCTGTATTTTACAAGCGCAGCAAGAAAATATTTTGAATCTATAAAATGAACATTTTCAAAAAGCTTTTTTCACCTTTAATTCCAAGGCACCAAGCGCTAGTGCCAAGTATACCGTCTATACTGCGTAATTCTTTTCATATACCTCAACCTACGCTGTCCTTACTTTGGTTTACAGATGAACCCCCATCTAAAATTCAATCCGCCACTACCATCAATATCACTATTAGTCTGGGTCCAGACGGTATAAGGACTAACATACCAGATCGACATAATTTTTTTGCTGAACCCAGTTTAATTTGGACGCAATTACCAGTGGAGCAAAATGATGAGCTTGAACAGGATAAGCTTTACTATCCATCATATACTGGACTTACGCCTGAACAACGGTATCAATATATTAATTGGTTGCGGGATGTCACTCAAGAAACTAATCTAAGTTATGTCTTTTTATACTACTATGGTCTTGAGCGTCAGTTGCTGGTTGGTAATTTTGATTTGGCCGCTGAAGAAATTTTGAGATTATTAAATCATCATGATAAAGGGACTTTCCGATCCTACGCTCAGCAAGCCTTAATGGTTGCTATTATTCATAAAAAAAGGATTGATTTTGCGCAAAATAATTTATCAATGCTAGAGGGTACTTCCAACGAGGTACTTCTCATTCGTAGATTTTTAGGTGAGAATATACAACCGCAAGATATCATTCAATTGGCTAGCAGAGTAGGGTTCACGAACAAACGTTATGTTAAACAATATCCCGAAGAGTTTAAGCAGGAATTAACTAAGCTAGTAGAACGCTTTGAGCAAAGGCAGGGTTCTTTACTTGATATTGTTCCGGTAGAAGAATTAAAAATGAGTCAGGTGTCAGTATTTGCCAACTTGTCTTTGCCAGATGAGATTCGCAGCATACAGTTACCACAGTTATTAGGTCATCCAACCTTTGCCTCTACCCTAAAATCCTTACTACAGGACGCCCATCAGAGCGTAAAGGCTAATCACCATACTCAAAAAAGCTAGTTCGTATTACGCCGCCATGCCGTCACAAGTCTAGGTTTTTTCTAGTCGCAATCGAGACAATATGATATCTTAATCCTAAGCCTAGTATTTTATACACTACTTAGGAGGACGATTATGCCAATAACTAACAAGTTTCGTAACTTACGCCGGTGGAACATTGCGATGTTCTTCCTGCATTCAATCCAAGCCACAATCATGCTGGTAGTCAGTAATAGCTTTGCGTTACCGTTGACGACATTGTTTGTTGAATTTAATCCGCAAACGCGCAGTCTCGGCCAAGATTTACAGCAACTGACCACAGTACCGATTGCCCCGTTAATTGCTGGATTTTTAGCCCTGTCAGCTTTGGCCCACTTAATAGTTTCATTGCCTGGTGTGTATCAATGGTATGTGAAGAATTTAAAGTCAGGGGCTAACTATGCTCGCTGGGTAGAGTATACCTTCAGTTCGTCGTTAATGATTGTGGTCATTGCGATGTTGACCGGCATGTATGACGTTTTTAGCCTGGTGCTGATGTTTAGTTTGAATGCCATGATGATTCTGTTTGGTTGGATGATGGAGCTACATAATCAATCCACACAAAAAACGGACTGGACAGCATACATCTTTGGTTGCATTGCTGGTGCCATTCCGTGGATTATCATCGCCTGCTATTTAGCGTTTGCTGGAGAAGGAGAATTTAAAGCCCCAACCTTTGTCTACTGGATTTTCTTCTCGATGTTCCTCTTCTTCAATAGTTTTGCGATAAATATGGTATTGCAATACAAGAAAGTCGGGAAATGGAAAGATTATACCTATGGTGAAAAAGTGTATATTGTCATGAGTTTGGTGACTAAATCACTCTTGGCTTGGCAAGTATTTGCCGGTACATTACGTCCAGTATAAAGTGCAGAATATTACGCCACTATACTCCTCACAAGTCCAGGCTTCTTCTAGTCGCAACTGAGACAACGTGATATCCTTTTTATAGTGTCTCAACTGTCTCATTTAGGTGACCCATCAACCCTGTAGGTAACTCGAAATCTAATCCCAATAAACCCCGACTGGTCTAGGTTCTAGACCAGTACGTCCAGCCTACGTAACTCACAAGGTTCGTTACTCCGGCTGGCAAGCCAGCTAACCTCACCCTCTCAAAAGTCCTCATATAGCCCAGTCCGTCGTATTTGGGCTGAAGCCGAGGAGAAATGGTATTTTAGTAAAGCAGAACCATTTAAACAATGGCTAGCTAAAGTTGGTTATGAGCGCTTACAAGAAACTGTTGATCCAGAGTTGGGTCTTAATCGAGCTCGAGAAAATTGGCAGGAACTAGGCAGATCAGACAAATGGATCGAGAAGCGCATGCTTGGCCAAGAGACCCGGAATAAGCTGACCGATAAAGCCTTGGTGGTCTAGGTTCTGGACCTGTCAGGTTGTATAGCCCGTCTCCGCGGGCTGTTGACAGCACTGGCTTTCCAGGCCTAAAATATGCCTATGCGAACATATGCGTACGCCACCGTCGTCATCCTTCTCGGCCTCACGACTGGCTGTAAAATTGGGCTTCCGTCACAGCCGGCAAGCAATGGAGAACCACCGTTTGGTGCGACGGCGTACGAGCAGAATCTCGACGCGATGTTGGCGAGTCAGGGCACTGATCAGGTAGAAGTACTTGTCCGCTTGGTCGTACCCGAGAAGGCATCTGAATTGCATGACCTTCTCGCCGCCGATGGGAGCCCAGACATCGTGTCACTCAACGCAATGGGGGCAACGGACTCCGCAACGATGACAACCGGTACGATTATGTTCACGGGAGAGATGTCAAACGATGCCTTGAATACAACTATATCTTCCTACGCAGCTTCCAGAGTGGGTGGAGAACTGCGCAGACAGCTCGAACAAGCAGCGCTTGCAGGCAATGCATTTTCCGTCAATCAGTTTAGCGGGGTCGGCAAAGCCGATGAGATCCGAGCCTGGTGGCATGCCAACTCCACACAGATCAAAGCCGTCATTTCTACACCGTCATTGTGATGCTCGACTAACCTGCGACACTGGTATTTATTGATAATTTAGGATGAGCTTCGAAATCAAAGGTGATTTTCGAACCCTACCGCCCCAGCCTACGTAACTCACAAGGTTCGTTACTCCGGCTGGCAAGCCAGCTAACCTCACCCTCTCAAAAGTCCTCGTCATTGATATGTGCTATACTACTCATCAATCATGGAGGAAATCGACACAACTCAATTTATTAAAGGTGTAGAACGTTTAGTGAAACCAACCGACGTGGTGGCAATTAGCTTTTTAAATTCCTTTACCAAGCTTATTCCCAAGCCAATTCAAAAGAAGTTGATGACCAGTACTGCCAAGACCATCCCGCACATGGGTTTTGTGGTGGAGCCGTATAGTCTGTTTTTGTGTTATAAACTTAAAAATGTTGCCTTAGCACAAAGTTTAATCTCGGCAGATTATGAAATGATCAAAACCAAAATATTTGCTGACGATGAACCAGAGTACTATATTATTTTTGGTTGCGTGACCGCCCATACCAGTGCCTTCTGGGGAAGTAGAATTGAAATGTATGTGATTGCAGAAAATAAACACACCGGGTTACTCAGTTGGGTGATTGTAGATTACGATACCAATACCAATAGTTATGATCCCAAACATGGTTTAGTGAATGCCAATAGCACAAATTCAGTGATGACCACTACGCATCATGGCAAGGTGCTCGTACATATGGAACGTGACGATGCTTCTCGTAAACTCGTCGTAGAAGCAGATAGTACCGCTGGAACCATGTGGCCGCTCGATCAACGACTATGGTTGGAAGGCAATTTATCGATCGATTATGGTACAAACGTATCGGATGGTAAATCGAATGTATTTTCGCTGCAGTTTGATCCATTAGAAGTTGAACAGGCGCTACGCATTCCGCTTGAACACGTCACAGTTGAAACCAATAGCTGGTATCCAGGTTTATTTGAACCACAACCAATTCAAGTGGTGTGTTTTCCCTATGCTCAACACTTTGTGACCGATAGTTATGTCAGCAAAAGTACTATTTTAACCAAAGATGAATTAGTAGCTAACGTAAAAGAGCTTGATGACTTGAGTCAGTTTTCAGGTTTTTCGGCCAAACCAATTAAACGGCAATTATTTATTGGCATGATGGTCTCTGCTACTATTACTACTGCATTGGTGCTCTATATTATCGTACAAGCCGTAAATAATTAATTTATCATTAAGCATACGGAGGACTATGCCGAACCCAAATACATTTCTTAATTTGCGACGCTGGAATATCGTCATGTTTTGTTTGCATGCCGTGCAAGCTGTCGCTGTACTGGTATTGAGCAATTCGTTTGCAGTACCACTAACGACTGCATTTTTAAGTTTCAATACTCAAAACTTCACGCTGCAACAAAATTTGCAAGAGTTAACTACTGTATCGGTAGGGCCCCTGGTGGCAGGTTTTTTTGCCTTGTCGGCCCTAGCACATTTAATGGTGTCGTTACCCGGTATCTATGAATGGTATGTGAACCATTTAAAAAAGGGCGCGAACTATGCTCGTTGGGTTGAATATTCACTGAGCTCGTCGCTGATGATTGTAGTGATTGGTATGTTGGTTGGTATCTATGATGTATTTAGTTTGCTGCTGATGTTTGGCTTAAATGCCATGATGATTTTGTTTGGCTGGATGATGGAATTGCATAATCAATCTACCAAAAAAACTGATTGGACAGCCTATATCTTTGGCTGCATTGCAGGAGCTATCCCTTGGATTGTGATTGCGTGCTATTTAGCCTTTTCCGGTGATGCGGATCATCATGCACCCACCTTTGTGTATTGGATTTTTTTCTCGATGTTTCTCTTCTTCAATTCATTTGCAGTGAATATGTTATTGCAATATAAGAAAATCGGGAAATGGAAAGAGTATACCTATGGCGAAAAAGTGTATATTATCCTAAGTCTGGTGGCGAAATCTTTACTGGCCTGGCAGGTGTTTGCCGGTACATTACGCCCTGTATAGTTTACAGCATATTACGCAACAATACCCCTCACAAGTCTAGGCTTTTTTCTAGTCGCAATCGAGACAGTATGATATCCTTTTTATACTGTCTCGTTTGTCTCATTTAGGTGACCCAACAACCCTGTTGGTAACTCCGAATTTAACCCAAGTAAACCCTCGGTGGTCTAGGTTCTAGACCAGTACGTCCAGCCTACGTAACTCACAAGGTTCGTTACTCCGGCTGGCAAGCCAGCTCGATATCAGAAAGAACTCTTGCTCTAGACAGATAAATTATGGCGTGGTATAAGTTTAACACTTGTTTAAGTATTAAACTATATTTTAATGCTCAGTGAAAAAGAAGTGCGTAAAAATCGTCAAACATTCAGTGAAACCGATATAACCATGGCAGGGGTATTTAAGGTGCTCAGCGACGTGAATCGTTACCGCATTTTCATGGTGCTTGCCAAACAGCCCAAACTGACGGTTGGTGATATCGCCAGAATTCTCAACATTTCCGTACCGTTAGCCTCGCAACACATCAAAATTTTAGTACACGCTAATATATTGCAAAAGGAGCGAAATGGAAAAAAAGTTTTTCCCAAACTTGAACATAATAATCCATTCGTGCAAGCAGTCATTAAAACTATTCAACAAGCTCTTAAATAAACAATTTAACCAATACAATCTATGAAAAGCACTACCTATCTTATCACGAGCTTAGTCGGATTAATAACTCTCATTGGAGCCAGTTGTACCACGCCAACACCGGTGGATCCAGTCAAAAATACAAACGTAGTTACAACAGTTTCTGACACAACTTCTCCTGAATTAACCGACATTGACACCGAATGGTCGACAGCCATGCAACGCGGTGATGCCGATGCAGCTCCAAGTTATAGTGAGTTTATGACGGCTATGTCTAGCGTCAGTACCCATCTGCAAACCTTCATTGCCACCCACGATGATGCGTCCATTGACATCGTGAACATTTCTCAACGTTTAACTACTGCCTTAATGAGAGGTGATGCCGATGCAGCTCCGACCTATCATGAAGCCACCGTAACCATTGCTAACTTATTGCAAGAATTTAAAGTGGCTATAGGACAATCAGAGCCACTGTCTTATTCAACCAGCGGCGTTTCCGTAGCGGTTTCAAAAACGACAGCACCATTTGATTACACTGCTGATCAACTACAGAGCAACGCAACTGAGTGTGGTTCACAACATGAAAGTGGCTATTTTGATCAATTGGTTACCATGTTTAATGGCACGGTCATGACAACATATGACTTTAAATATACTGGGGCCAGTCAAACAGCAGATACTTTTAAAGTAACACTCATCCCTAATACGGCAGGTTATACATCTCTAGATCAGTTCAAAAATGACTGGGATATATGTGCTACCGGAGGAAGTTTATATCCTACAATGCTCAATACAGACTGGCTGCTGTTTGAAGATTCCTGTGGCAGTGGATTTGACGATGGATCAGGGCTACCGATTGGCTGTGACGAAGTGAAAAAAGTTGTTGAACCAAGTTTGAAATTGAATGTGGCTACTGCAGATACAGCTGAGACTGCCTGTGCCACGGATGGCTGGGAACGCTACGCGCTAGCGGATGTCGCGTTATCCTTTTGTTATGATCCCGCCTGGGGAGCGCCGATCATTGAACCTTCAGCAATTGGAGATGAAGCCAAGATAGGAGAATATTACGCGATTACGTTTGAAGGCGGAGAAGATACATCTCTAAACGGTGCAGAAGAAGGGACATTTCTATTTTGGTACCAAACCATAGATTTTGAAAAAACGGGTGATCGAGATACTGGCGCTAATTTCTGTTTTAATTGTATTGACTTTGCCCAATCAGATGAAGAGCTAGAAAACACACTCTATCCAGAAGCGGATCACACACGTATTGATGTAACCAGGTCAACAGTAGATGGGCATGATGCGTTGAAAGTAACCGGTGAGTTTGAATTCTGGAGCTACTACATCCCGAATGCGCCCGCCGGTTATCATATTGTATTAAAAGGGCATGATAGTGACATTGCACCCATCATTGAATCGTTACAGATAGAGTAAGCGTACACATCACAGAATGTTTGGTGGATGAGGTTGGGCTGATTTTAAAAGCGACTTAATATATAATTTAAATAATTCTTATGAATCAAACATGGAAAATCATTGTCGCCGTCATAATTACGGCAATCGTTGTCGGGGGTGGCTTTTACTTCTGGCAACAAAACAAAGAAGTGGAAACCCCACAAATTACACAAGAGACAAAAGACAAAACGCCAGTTCCAGCAGTTGAAACTGACAAAACATTTGAGGGTAGCGGATTTTCATTCACATATCAAAAAGGATATACAGCAGATGATAAAGGACTTTGGACAGAAGAAGGTTATCAAAGACATATAAATCCGCCTGAAGCTTGCGACACATGTCAGATACCAGAAGTACAAGTAAAAGCCACAACGTCAAATAACACCGTGGATCAACAAATCATTAGTGATTACGACTTGCCGGGAACAACCTTGGCAGAAATGTCAGCACAAACCGGCATTAAATATGAGAATGTAAAAATCGGCGACAATGATTTTGTCAAAATCACAGTTAGCGATATGTTCGACGTGACAGGATACTACACAAAACACAATAATCAGATCGTCGCTTTTAGAGTTTATTGGACTGAGAGAGATAATGAAGCCCTAAAAGAGATTATCTCAACATTGAAATTCTAATAAAATCAGCCCAACATCAGCTAACACAGGCTATGTGGCTAAGCTCGGTTTAGCCGCATAGTTTGGTGGATGAGGCGAAAGTAAGTCCCGCACTGTTCAGTACCAAGTGGTAATGGCAAGCGCGGGGTTTTACTTTCAACCACAGCCAAACCCCAGGCCACCAACATGTGAGGTATTCATGTTTATCTCTATTTCTTTGTTTCTGCTTTCCGGCTGCAACCTCAACGATGTTTGCATTGAAGGCGTGACGTCAGAGTTAGCTGAGATTTGGCACTCTGACGATGACGGGGACGGTCATGGTCAGGAGGATAGTCCCATCATGTCGTGTACTCAGCCCGATGGGTACCTGGCCGATGCGACCGACTGCGACGACGGCGATGCGACGGTTTACAACGGAGCCCCGGAGTTGTGTGACGGTCTCGACAACGACTGCGATGGAGACATCGACGAGGGTACTTGGCCCGACTCCGATGGCGACGGGGTGGCGGCCTCCACTGACTGTGACGACGCCGACTCAGATGTTGCTGGCCCGTCTACCTGGTACGAGGATGAGGATGAGGACGGGTACATCAACCCGTTCAATGGAGTTGTCGACTGCACTCAGCCCGATGGGTGGGCGCTGATGGTCGAAGATGCCGACTGTAGTGAAGGGGACGACAGTGTCTACCCCGGAGCGCCCGAGCTCTGCGACGGGCAGGACAACGATTGCGACTTCGTAGTCGATGAGGGCTGCGAGTAGAAACATGGTTTCTGGAACCTAAACAAAATCCAGACTTTTTTTAAATATAGCTTCATCATACTAATTGTGAATTGTACCCATCACTAGTGTAGGCTTTTCTAGTCGCAATCGAGACAATGTGATATCATTGATTAATAAATAAATCAATTCTATGAAAAATGTTTTTAAAATAACTACCATTATTTTATCACTAGTGTTAATCAGTGGCTGTGCTAGCACCACTACCACTTCTTCAAATACGAATATAAACGTTAATAAATCTACTACAAAAAATATGAATGCAAATGTTAATATATCAAGTGGTGAGTTTAGCAGTGGTTTGCAATTACCCATCACTGATATGAGTACATTAACCACTACTACATCTGGTTTAAAATATAAAGATTTAACGGTTGGTACTTCTACCGATACTGCCAAAGCTGGTGATAATGTTGTAATGGATTATACTGGCATGTTGCCCGATGGTACGAAATTTGATAGTTCGCTTGATCGTGGTCAGGCTTTTACCTTTACCTTAGGCGTTGGTCAAGTGATTGCCGGTTGGGATGAAGGTGTCGCTGGTATGAAAATTGGGCAAGAGAGAATTTTAGTGATTCCATCTGAGTTAGGTTATGGTTCTATGGGTGCCGGCGCCGCTATTCCACCCAATGCTACTTTGCAATTTCAAGTGCGCTTAAACGCGATTCAGTAGTTTTTAAGACAACAACACGCCGCCGTCTACTACCATCATACTACCGGTCATGTAACTAGAGGCAGCACTGGCTAAAAATAGTGTTGCCATGGCGATATCATCCGGTTCACCCATGCGGCCTAATGGTATTTTGGCTAAAAATTGTTTCATGATGGCGGTCATATCAACACCGGCCGGTACGGCTCCTGAATTCAGGTTTTTTACACCCTCAGTGTTTATACTGCCCGGCGCGATGGCGTTAACACGAATACCTAGCTTACCTACCTCTAAGGCAAAGTTTTTCGTAAAGCCCCATACAGCGTGCTTGGAAGCATCATAGGCGGCTAACCCGGCCATGCTGGGGTGTAACGCATCAATTGAGGCGATATTAACAATATTACCTCGACCTTGCTTGGCCATGACATTACCAACTTCGCGGCAACACAAAAAAGTCCCTCTTAAATTAACCGCCTGGATTTTTTCCCAGAAGGATAACTCCATAGCTAAGACTGGTTGTTGTGGAAAGATACCGGCGTTGTTTACTAGTATATCTATTCGACCAAATTGTTTTTGTACAGCAGTAACTAAATTTTTTATACTCGTTTCATCACTGATATCGGTTTTTATGTAAAACTCATTATCTGTTAAGCTTTTCGGTTCAGCAACGTCGGCAATTATGACATTAGCTCCGGCTTCGTGTAAACGCTGGACGATGCCCTGACCAATGCCCATAGCGCCACCGGTGACAATAGCAGTTTGGCCAGTTAGATTAAATAGTTCAGCGATGGGTTTCATAGTGATATTAAAAAAATGTTTAGAGTTGTCTAGACTGAGGTTATTCTATATCATACAGGGTAACTATGAAAGCACTACGATTCCCTCACGATGAGTTACCCCACAATGTCGCCGGAGAGTGGTGGTACATTAATGGGCATCTGACCGATAAATACAACAAACAGTATGCTTTTATGTACTGTATTTTTCATGTTAATCCAAAAAAATCCAGTTTACCCATTTTGGAATATTTACCAGTGGAGTCAATCTATTTTCCCCATGCTGTATTAACTAATGTTAGCCAAAAAAGTTGTGAACGGCAAATTAGTTATTTAGCCTTACATACACAGCCTCCTAGAGCTAAGTTGTTGTCTTTATCGTGTAGTCTCCCATTAAAACCATTACAAGCACCGCAGCGCCTAGACGAACTGGAACCATTTCATTATGTTGTGCAAACCGATAAAATGCACCTCCAATTATTGTCCGAAAAACCGCCCCTCTTAGTAGGTGGAACGGGTATTATGAAATATCAAGGTAAATCATCATGTTATTATTCAATACCCAGATTATATGTGTCTGGTAATATCCAGTGGAACAATAACCTCATTCCAGTACAGGGGATTGCTTGGATGGATCATCAGTGGGCTGAGGCGCGATTCGTTGATTTTGACTGGACGTGGTTTTCCTTACAACTGGATAATAAAACTGATATTTTGTTGGCTCGTTTTAAGGATAATGAAAAATTTAAAAATAGTGCCAGCGTATCTTTTCCAGATAATACTCAAGTTCATAATAAAAAATTTACGCTTGAGCCAGTTGGTACTGCCTGGACTAGTCCTAATACCAGTGCCACTTATCAATTAACCTGGCATATAAAAATTCCAGCCATAAAATTGGATGTCACAGTCACACCAAAAGTCAAACAGCAAGAAATGATCTTTGGAAAAATGAATTACTGGGAAGGTCCACTACAGGTGTGTGGTACGATGGCAGGGAAGCCGGTAACAGGCGATGGTTTTCTTGAATTAGTCGGCCGACACGCTAAATACAACAATTTAAAATTTATTAAGGAGTTACTGACGCAGGCTTTATAACAATATTATTTATATGATTACCACCATTATTTTGACTATTCTGGCTACCATTGCACTTGGCACGGCACTGCTGTTTGTTCTGCAGAAACCAATTGTGCATTATATTACAACTCTAGCGACCGATGTCATGCAGCAGCGTTTACAATCAGTTTTAGATGAAAAAATGAAACAAGGTGCGCAAACGCTGGATAGTAAAAAAGATGCCATTAAAGAACTAGTTGATCGGATCGGACATGATCTGGAGGCGAGTCAGAAAAAAATTGAACAATCCGAGCAAGCCCGGATTAGCCAATTCAGTGCCCTCAAGAGTGTGGTGGACGAACATAAATTAGTGACTAGTGAATTAAAAACCTCGACGGATGATTTGAAAAATATTTTATCGAACAATCAATTGCGTGGACGCTATGGTGAAGAAGTGGCTGAAAATCTATTATTGTCAGTTGGCTTTGTTAAGGGGCAACAATATTTAGCTAATACCGCCTTAGATACTGTCACCACTCGGCCAGATTTTACGATTCTGTTACCAGATAAAACCAAATTGAACATTGATGCTAAATTTCCTTTTCAGTCATTGTTAAAATATCAAGCCGCCGAAACTAAAGTCGATAAAGACATATATTTACGGGAATTTTCCAAGGATGTTAAACAAAAAATCAAACAAGCCACCTCGCGTGATTATATTAATCCGGCCGAACAGACTTTGGATTTTGTGGTGATGTTTGTACCAAATGAAATGATCTTTAGTTTCATCTATGAAAAAATGCCAGATATTTGGGAAGATGCGTTAAAACAAAAGGTGATTTTAGCCGGACCATTTAGTTTCACAGCCCTATTGCGTATGGTTTATCAAGCCTATCGTAATTTTCGCTATCAAGAAAATTTACACGATATTATTAAATTAATAAAAACATTTGAATTAGAATACACAAAATTTAATGAAGAGTTAGATACTTTAGGTACTCGGCTCCAATCGGCCTCAGATCAATACCAAAAAGTATCGGTTACACGCACAAAAAAACTCACTTCTGTGGTTGAAAAAATTAAGACTGAAGAAATATCTGATGCGACAGATGAGGTCGTTGAACTGATCAAGTGATGCGATTATCAAACCAAATAAAATTAATCAAGTAGAGACGTGCCGCCGGCACGTCTCTACTTGATTAATTTCAAGTGACATAGTGATGCGATTTGACCAAACTGGTGAAATCTATTAGTGTGAGCCACTGTATGACTGACCAAGTTGTTGCCATTCGATTTAATAATGTCACTTATCATTATAACGAAACTAAGGTTATTTTGACTGAGGCGAATTTTTCGGTGCGCGCCAACGCTAAAATTACCATCATGGGTCAAAATGGAGCCGGTAAAAGCACCTTATTTAAATTAATCACTGGGCAATTACAACCTCAGGGTGGGAATATTCATATTCAACCGGGTGCTAGTATTGCCTTGGCAGCCCAA
Organism: Patescibacteria group bacterium; assembly: GCA_041665365.1. Classification (NCBI taxonomy): domain Bacteria; species Patescibacteria group bacterium. The sequence goes on along the minus strand of JBAYIY010000001.1, from coordinate 130,403 downwards.
GTTGTACCGCGTGATTGTTTAGACATTACTGTACAGGATTTTTTTACGAGAGCCTTTCCGGACAAAGTTTATGATTTGTCTAGACGGATTGAGAAAATATTTAAGGTAGTAAATTTGGATATACCACTAGATCGTTTAGTCAAACAATTATCGGGTGGTCAACAAGCGCGGTTATTATTAGCCCAAGCCTTAATTCAAGAGCCGGACATTTTATTATTAGATGAGCCGACTAATAATTTAGATAGTGCCGGGATAGATCATCTGACCGGCTTTCTATTAGGTTACGAAAAAACTGTCATTGTTATTTCCCATGACGCTGGTTTTTTAAATACTTTCACTGACGGTGTATTAAATTTAGATGTTTTTACACACACCGTACAACAATATGTTGGTAATTACTTTGATGTGGTGGAAGAAATCGCGGCGCAAATAGAGCGTGAGAAACATAAAAATGCTCAACTGCAAAAAAACATTCAAGATCGTAAAGATAAAGTGAACTTCTTCTCACATAAAGGGGGCAAGATGCGGAAGTTAGCCAGTAAATTACGCGATCAAATTGAAGAGAGTGAAGAGAATATAGTAGATGTTAGACAAGAAGATAAAACCATTCGGCCATTTATTATTCAGGCACAAAATATTGGCAATCCGGTGATAAAATTGACCTCTATTTTAGATAAACCGGTTGATATTATTTTACGCCAAAAAGATATTTTACATATTATTGGGCCCAATGGCATCGGCAAAACTACGGCTCTTAAACGTCTGGCGCAAACACCGCCGGCGGGGTTAAGAGTAGGGTATTATGAGCAAGATTTTTCCGGTTTAGATTTTTCCAGTACAGCCATGAAAACATTGCGGGCTAGTCAATTGGAAAATAGTGGGGGAGATGAAACGGTCTATCGGGCGGCGGCGCATTTTATGTTAACCGGAGATTTGTTACAAAATAACATTGGGTCATTATCAGAAGGCCAAAAAGGTTTGCTTTGTTACGCTCGTTTTATGGTGCAACAACCCGGTTTATTAATTCTGGATGAACCAACTAACCATATAAATTTTCGACACTTACCAATTATTGCTGAGGCGCTGAATAAGTTTGCTGGAGCCATTATTTTAGTGTGTCACGATCAAGAATTCTTGAATCAAATAAATGTTACAGAGCGGTTGGATTTGGAAACTTTATTAAAGTAAAAACCTAATTTTCTAACCAACTCGTGAAAGTAATATTGGGCGTTACCTGATTAACCAGTATAGTGATATTTCTTGTGACTGTGTTGTATGTCGCTGTAGCAGTCACGGTGCGTGTACTACCGCCTGTGTTGGTAACTATGTAGGTACAAGCATTACCGTTCACTGTAGTGTTAACAGTGCCGGTGAAGCTGGTATTTTGTTGAATGGCCAATAAAGCTAATTCACCGCAGCCGTTGACGGTGGCTTGAGCAATAACAGCGGCATTATCAATTCTTTGATCGCGCAAACTATTAATACTGGTTAAGGCCAGGGTGGTAGCTACAATTAAAGCCACAGCTGATATTAAAATAACTGCTACTAAAATAGTGTAGCCATTACTTGGTTTAACGGAGTGTAGCAGTGCCATAGAATGTTTTACTTTGTGTACCATAAGTGACGGTATATTGAATACGGACAGCGCCCGGTGTTGCGGCTCGTGACAGATTATAAAAAGATAACGCTGAAACAGTGACCTCGGTACTAGTGATAGGTGTGACACTACCAGCGCCCAATTGTTCACGTAATTGACCACCACTGAGCGTGTAACTAGTTGGATTAGTTGGTCCACTATAGGTAGCCACTGTTAACGTGGTGCCACTGGTTCCGGTGGTTGGTAGTGTAATACTATCGGCGTTACGCACCGCTTGGGTAATACGCCGCATGGCATTATTACCATTGGCCTCGAGCAACGAAGCGATTTTTTGCGTGCGTTGAATTTGTAAAATACTTTGAATAAAACCAGCGGCGGTTAAAATCAAAATACTGGCTATGGCTATATAGACAATCAATTCAATTAAAGTAAAACCGGTTGTATGTTTATTCATATCAATTGGGGCTAAACACTTGAAACTCGGCGGCATTATCGGCTGATGCACCAAAAGCGTATTCAGGTGAAGTTTGATAAACTATGCCGTATAAAGTGTCAGATAAATTTAAGCTACTATATAAAGTTGGGGTAGCCGGTATCGTAACGTCAATGGCTTGAAATTCGGCCGTGCCAAGTGTGGCCGCAATAAATACTAAGGTACCAGTGGGGTTTACTTTAAGATCATTTATGGCCGTGGCTGAAGTAAAGGTACCTAATAAAGTTGGTGTAGCTGGAGTAGCGACACTAATAATGGCCACACTGCCATCGGTACGGCCGACATAAACAGTCGTTCCATAGATAACTATGGCGGTAGCGTCAGCGGTGCCGGTTAAACCTAATGTACCAGCTAAACTGGGTGTAGCCGGTACGGAAATATTCACCACTTGTAATTCTTGAGTATCTTCACTACTAGCGATATAAGCATAACTACCACTAACACTAATGTCATTGGCGCTACCTAAAAGGTTTAATGATCCAGTTAAGGTTGGAGTTGCTGGAGTTGAGACATTAATAATATTAAATTCAGGATTAGTGCCATTAACTCGTGTTAGGTAAGCCGTCGTACCAACCACTGCGATACTAGTAGCATTATCTGTTCCAGCGGCATTATAACTGCCAACATACACCGGGCTAAGTGGCGTAGCAAAACTAATTATTTCCAGTTCTCGGGCATTGGCTGATGAGGATAAAAATACATTTGTGCCACTCACTGCTAAATTGTTCGGTGATACCGTGGCCGTGAAAAAACTAGTTAAGGTTGGTGCGGATGGAGTAGAAACATCTATCAGGTTAACCGTAGCATTCGAGCGTACTAAATAAATAGAATTACCTGATTGATCTAATTTTAATCCATCGTGTCCAGCGGCTAAATTTAAACTAGTAAATACCACAGGCGTTTGCCAAGGAGTATAGGTAGCGGCTTTCCAGTTGGTCAAGTAAGATGTAGCACTCGTTGAGCTGCTCCCAAATAAACCGGTCCAAGAGACGTTAACAGCGACCGATTTGGTATTAGCATCAACCGTACTAATGGTCGTAGTACGAGTAAAACTGCCGGTTGTGTCATTGGCTCCAGAATATGTCCACTGATTACCACTAATCACCAAACCGTAAGTGCCATTAACTAGATTACTAAAATTATTATCAGCGATATTGCGGGCGGCTTCCAAACCTTCTTCGGCTAGGGCTGAGGCTTGCTGTTTTTGATTGACAGTGTAACCGATGCGGCTACCATAAATCATTACTCCAGTGACAGCAGTAGCCAGCAACGCCAGAATGGCCGTAGCTACCACTACTTCAACTAAAGAGAAACCTGCTTTATTATTGTAATGTTCCAGTCGCATTGAGCGTTAAGTTAGTGGAAAAGTTTTTTTTCGTTAACTGCCAGGCAGTAGTGGTTGAGGGCGAGCCGGTCAGTTTAGTAAACACGATTTCATCTGTACCAGTAAATGTTACACCCTGTGGCCAGTAGGTGGTAATATCAGAGGCTGTTACTCGAGCGGCATAACTGACACCTCTAAATATCACCATGCGATCAGCTAATAACTTTATACCCCAGTTTGAATCGTTCACTCCAGCCACCGCTCTGTGTTTGGCTGCCTCAATATTACTACGCAACATTGTAACCGAACTATTAACATCATGATGAACGCTAATTGTGCCGTAAGTGGAAATAGATAACACCGCTAATAAACTAACTACGGCTAGAACTACAATTAATTCGATTAAGCTAAACCCCGCCCGTGGCAGCATGTTAAATAGAATCAGCCAATTGATAAATTGGATAAATAATACTGACACCTAAAAAAGCCACCGCGATGCCAACGCCAACAATCAGAATTGGTTCAATGATGATAGGTAAATTGCGCGCGACTTCATCAACAAAGCGTTCATAGCGTTCGCCAATATGGAGTAATTGTTTATCCAGATTGCCGGATAATTCGCCAGCCATAATCAAAGCCGTCACTGTATTCGGAAATAATTTATCAATCCCTGGATATTCATGAAAACACTGCCGGAATGATTTGCCTTGACCAATTGATTTTGCCAAATAGCTGTACAAAGCTTGATAATTTTTATATGTAGTGGTGTCAATTAGTGCTTCCAAAGCGGGTACAATTGGTACGCCAGCTTGAACCATCGTGCCTAAAATAAACCCGAAGCGGGCAATTTCGACGTCACGAATCAGAGTCTTTATTAACGGGACGTGAAACAGTATTCTATGCCCGATAAATTTAGTGCGCGGAAAACTAAACAGAAAATAAAATACGTTTATTAATATCAAGGCGACTAACGGCATAATAATATAACCAAATCGACTCAGTATGGTACCAAACCACAACATAATGCGAGTTGGTAAAGGCAAAACCACATCAAACTGCTCAAAAGCTAAAGTTAGTTTTGGTAAAACGTACCAGGCAGTGCCACCGCCAATTAATACTGTCAGCACCATAATGATTGTGGTATAGAGTAGGGAAGAGCGTACTTTCGAACGAAACATCTCATCTTTTTGGTTTTGCAGCACTAAGACTTTAAGGTTTTCTGATAGTTTACCAGTTTTTTCACCAATTCTAATTAGCGTAATCATGCGGGGTGGAAGCAGATCTTCTTTGGCAAAGGCACTAGCTAAAGTTGAACCACTTTGTACTTGTTTAGAAATACTATAGATCCGTTTTCGTAAGCGAGTGGTGCGTACTTCAGACGCAATGGAATCTAATACCGTGATAATACTCATGCCACTGGTGAGCAAATCAGATAAATTTTCCACCATAATGTAGACTTCTTTACGCAGTCCAAAATTTTTCAAGCCAGGTATGTGCATAGTGATTATTTTGTTGGAATGACGCGCAGTAATTCTTCCAAAGTAGTTAATCCAAGATTAACTTTCTTCATACCATCAGAAAAAAACGATTGGCTACCTTGTTGTAAAGCTAATTCCCAAATTTGTTCAGATGAAGCATGGTTAAGTACTAAATCACGCATTTCACTCGTCATTTGAATCATTTCAAAGACTGGCACCCGACCCATGTAACCCAACTGGTTACAAGCCACGCAACCTTTACCTCTATAGAGAGTGGCAGTTTCACTGCCGTAGTGGGCGCGCACAATTGGTTTTAAGCTTTTACGTGGCACAACGTAACTAATGCGACAATGACTACAAATTTTACGTACTAACCGTTGGGCAATAATCAATTCTAAAGCTGAGGCTAGTAGAAATGGTTCAATCCCCATTTCTTGCAAATGGGGGATAGTGGTAGCGGCATCATTAGCGTGAAACGTAGAAAACATTAAATGGCCAGTTAAGGCAGCATTAACTGCATTGTTGGCGGAATCAAAATCGCGCACCTCGCCCAACAAAATAACATCAGGATCTTGCCGCATCAACGAACGTAAACCAGTACTAAAAGTGACGTTCATGATATTGTTCACTTGCATTTGATTGACACCACTGATTTTATATTCGACTGGATCTTCAATGGTAGTGATATTGACGTAAGGAGTATTAAGCAATTTTATCAAAGCATAGAGCGTGGTAGTTTTACCGGAGCCAGTTGGACCAGTGGTTAACACCATACCATACGGTTTTTTGAGAGCTTCTTTAATTTTGGTTTGATGATCAGTTAATAAACCAATATCTTGCAAAGAAAAATCTTTTACATATTGAGCCAGCACGCGCATGACAATTTTTTCACCATCTAACATTGGTACACATGAGACGCGTAAATCAACTGGTTTATTATCTATTACCATGCGCATGGCACCGTCTTGAGGAGTCATATGCTCATCAATTCGTAGGCGGGACATGACTTTAATACGATTAACTAGTAGATCAAAAAAATCGTGTTTTAATTTGGCCATTTCATGCAGCATACCATCAATGCGATAACGAAGAATGACTTCAGTTTCGCTGGGCTCAAAATGAATATCCGACGCCCGGTGCAAAATCGCTTCGCTGACAATAATTTGGATGCCTTCCGGAGCCTGTAAGGCATCGCCGGAAAATAAATTTTGGAGTTGAGAATCCAATGAAGAACGATAGGTGGCGAGTGCAAAATCGATGGCAGATGGTAAAGCGTAAACAATTTTTAACTGACGATCAGGAAACAGTTGGTTGGTTAGTTTATTGATATCGAGCTGAGTTGGATCGTCGGTCGCTAGTGTGACTGTTTGATCGTCTATCTTGTAAACGACAATCCGTAAGGCCTCACTAGTTTCTTTGGGAATAAGTTGAATGTGGGTGGCGTCTGGTAGATTAGTCAGCAAATCAACGAATGTTACATTAAACGCTTCAGCTAAAGCTTGGCCAAGTAATTCTTCAGTGAGTACGCCACTAGACAAATAATATTCAAGTGGGCTAGCGTTGTAGGTTTTGGCATAATTTTCAGCCTTGGCTACATCTTGTGAGGTAATATAATCTTCACGCACTAAAATGCTTTGCACGGCTCGAACATTGAATTCTCGTTTGGCCATATTTTTTTGTTTATTATTTTTATCTGAGTGGCTAAGTAGTAGGTGTCAGGCGACTTTTTATTTTAGTGATAATTTCTGAGATGGGAATTTCAGATTTTACTAAGTAATCCACGGCACCTAGTTCTTTGGTACGAGATACATCTTCCGCTTGATTAAGGTTAGAACTGACAATAATTGGTGTGGTATTTTTTAATTTCTGCAAAGCGGTTAAAACGTCAAAACCGTTTTTCTTTGGCATCATTAAATCTAATAAGATTAAGTCATATTTACCCGGGACATATTTTTCCAGTACAACTTCACCATCGCTCGCGACCTCCACAGCGAAACCACTGCGCTCTAATTTGAGTTGCATGGCTCTGGCTAGAGCTGGTTCATCTTCGGCTATTAGTATCAATTTTTGTTCAGACATTACGCGTACTATAACATTTTTCTTTTATTATGTATACTACGGTTATGATAAAACTCACAACAAAATTACCCGCTAGTTCAACAGCGGTTTACACAGCCTGGTTGGACGGGGAAAAACACGGTGCCATGACCGGCGGTCAAGCCACCGCCTCAAAAAAAGTTGGTGAAAAATTTACGGCTTGGGATGGATATATTTCGGGGAAAAACCTGGAATTAGTGCCTGGAAAAAAGATTGTGCAAACCTGGAGAACAACCGAATTTTCTGACGCTGATCCAGATTCAATTCTGACGATTGAATTAAAAGCCACCAAAACTGGTACCAGTTTAAAACTCAAGCATGTCGGCACACCAAAAAATCAGGAAGCGTCATATCGGGAAGGCTGGGAAGAACATTATTTCGCACCAATGAAAGAGTATTTTTCGTAGAGACGTCCCGGCGGGACGTCTCTACACGGGTTGTTTCAACGCACAAACCGCGTTTATTACCCAATTCACTTGGTTCCATCATCAACCAATTCAAATCGATCTGTACCAAACGTATTTGGTCATCCGGTTATAGTTTTCAATGGCAACCGCGGTATCATGATCATATTATTCGTACTGAACATGAATTATGCAATATAAGGAAATATATTATTGACAACCCGAAAAATTATTTTTGAATGAATATATATTAATCAACGGGGTGTGTTCTTGACAGGAACCGCCGGTTCCTATATACTCATCACGTTTTATTTATTCGTATCGGTTCTCTGGTTTGTGGAAATGTTCCGGAGTATCGGTTAACATTATACACATTCTATGAGTACCACTGCGACACCAGCAACTTTTGCTGATCTTGGCATTGCTCCAGCCGTTCTGCGGTTGTTGCAACAACGCCATATTAATATCCCCACACCCATTCAACATCAGGCGTTACCGCCGGTTTTGCAAGGACACGATGTGATTGGTTTAGCCCAGACCGGCACCGGTAAAACACTAGTGTTTGTCTTACCAACCGTAATGAAATTGGCTCAGAATCCAGGACAGGCTTTAATTTTAGTCCCAACGCGTGAATTAGCTCAGCAGGTCGCCGACGTATGGCAATGGTTTGAGCGCGATTTGCGTTTACCTTATGCCGTGGTAATTGGTGGAGCGGGGATGGGGGCACAAATTTCGGCTTTGAAACGACGACCGCGTTGCATAATTGCTACACCCGGTCGCTTATTGGATCATTTACGCCAACGTACTGTTAATTTACAAGCGGTCAATACCTTAATTTTAGATGAAGCAGACCGCATGTTTGATATGGGTTTCGCTCCTCAAATTAAAGATATCTTAAAACATGTCGTACCGCCCGCGCAGCGTCAAACTTTATTGTTTTCCGCTACTATGCCCAGCAGTATTCGCAGTTTAGTGACGCAATCGATGCGTACACCGGTATCGATTGAAGTGGCACCGAGTGGCACAACCGCCGAAAATATTGAGCAGGAATTTGTGGTGGTTGGAACTGGCCAAAAAAATACAGCGATTTTTGAATTAATTGCTGATAAAAATACCACAGCTCTAATTTTTACACGCACAAAACATGGCGCCAAACGTTTAACTCAAGTATTACGGGAAAAAGGTTGGCGCGCCGAAGAATTACATTCCAATCGCTCATTGTTTCAACGTAAACAAGCCTTAGCGGCCTTACAAAGCAAACGTTCCAAAATATTAGTAGCTACCGACATCGCTGGTCGTGGTATTGATATTGCCCACTTAGATGTGGTAATTAACTATGATTTACCTGAACAGGCTGAAGATTATGTTCATCGCATTGGTCGAGTTGGTCGAGCGGGTCGAATGGGTAAAGCAATATCATTAGTGGCAATTGATCAGTCTGATTTGTTTCGTAGAATTCAACGTTTCACGACTAAACCAATGACTCAGCGCAAAATGACATCAATCGAAACAATTGATCTACCCGCTGCCAGCAGTCACCCAGCCGGCCGAAAATCTTTCGGTGGACGATCTTTTGGTGGACGTAGAGGTGGTTTCAGTGGCCGTCGTTCCGGCGGTTCAGTTGGGCACCGTCAACGTCAACGTTTTTGAGTAAGACTTAGTATATTCTTCGGCCGCTTGACCGGTTGGTTTGTATTGTAAACGATACGTGGTTTTTTTCCGTGGATGTACTGTGAAATGAACCTTGGCTTTGTTGTTACTAGTAGTCGTGCCAATCTTTGTCCAAGAGTCGTTGTGTTTTTTCCAAAGGGTCACTTTTTTGTGTTTTAATTTTTTGTGGGTAGCCGCATCTTTTAAAGTTGATGAGAGCGTAGTATTGGTAACAGTAATTTTCAGTTTCGCCTTACCTTTAAGGTTGTAGGCACCACGACTATTACCGGTCATTAAACCATCGAATAACAAACAATTAAAATCCTCATCTTTCAAACCAACATAATATTCACCCCAAGTATTTCCGCCATCGGTTGATTTCCACAACGCTCCAGAATTATTCGCCGTATCAGTGCCGGAAACATATAAGGTGTTAGTACTAATCTGTTGTGAAATTACGCGATACTGTGAGGCATTTTCTAAACCACTGGTCAGTTGTGTCCAACTATTACCACTATCGGTAGTTTTATAAACACCGCCAGCACTCGTTTGGGTGCTGCTAAAATCGCTGGCGGTCGCATAGAGAGTATTATCATCACTTCGATCAACAATTATGCTCGTGATTTCTTCAGTTGGACTGTTATCTAAATAGTGCCAAGTGCCATCATAATTATAAATGCCCGTGGCACCCGCTCCAGAGATACCGATAATGCCGGCACCAACATACACTTCACCAGTGGTGGTAACAGCCAAACTTTGGACAGCGGCATCACCTGGAATGCTTAACGATGTCCAAGTAGCACCGCCGTCGGTACTACTAAACACCTCACCCGTCCTGGTGGCTTCAAGCGATTGCACAGCGGCAGCGGCATACAGTGTATTAGATTCACCTACAGCGCTGGCTATTTGGTAAGCCGTGAGATTACTATCCCAACCCGTGGCGGTTGTCCAATTATCACCCCCATCAGTCGACACATACATCGCACCCATACCACCCACTACAACATGATCGGAATTGGCCGCATCTAACCAAACCGATTCCGGAAATGAATCATAAAAAATCGGGAATTCCCAGGTGGGGCTAGCGGACAAAAAGTCAGTCGTTTTCGCCAGACCAGAATTAGTCGCCGCCCAAACGGTATTTTTATCCGTCGATTGCGCCAGATCTTTTACAGTAACTGCAGTAATGCCATTATTACTATCTGTCCAAGTAACTCCACGATCAGTGCTGACAGCCAGTGCAGCAAAACTGGCACCAAATAGATTATTATTGTTACTAGTATCTACCCAAACCGATTGGTTCACACGACTACTAGGTGTAGTATCGGTGATACTTTGCCAAGTGACACCATTATCATCAGAGTATGACACACCCATATAAATGCGGTCGGTACTATCAAAGGTGACAGTTTTTGTGTAATTCACTCCAACGATAGGATCCCAAGTTGCCCCGGCGTTATAACTCTGCCAATTACTGGCCGATTCATCATGGCTCGTCAGAATCAAGTGGGTTTCATCAGTCGGATCAACGGCGATAACCACATAGCGCTCAGCGACATCATCGGTATTGGCTACTGCCCAGGTGTGTCCGCCGTTACTTGATACGTACAAGACTGAATTATTGCCATCTTCCATTACCACATAAACAATGTTACTAGTTGAGGAGGTAGCCAGTGAGACGGGATATTGATCGGTGCGATCAACTAAGACATCTGAAAAGCTATTACCACCATTTGTACTGATAGAAATATTACCATCTTGTCGGCCGACATATAATATCCCATCAGCATAATGCACCAAATTGGCGTAACCATTAAAATCGCCTATTTCTGTGACAGTTATACCATGGTCAGTACTCTCATAAAGATTTCCACCCATTATAGTAAACACGTTGCCGTCGGCATCAATGTCTACACCACTGGGTTGACCTAAATTATTTGTGGTACTATCTAAACCAAGCCAGGTAGCACCATTATCACTGGAATGGAAAAAACCAGTTGGTGAGTAGGTGGTGATATACCAAACATTGTTAGTGGTATCAATTGCTACATCGCGCACTTCTCCTCCAAAAATACCTAAGTTAGTCGCCCGAGCCGTAGTTTGATTAATGGTTTCGGCCAAACTTAAACTGGGCAGTAGCAATAAGAGGCAAATTAGAGTACGTGTCAACATAAAGTTTTTTTTATTTATTTAATTTATTAAATTAATGACTCAATAAAACACTGCTCACAGTATATCACATTACCCATGTCTCGAGGAGAGTTGGTCATGATTGGTTTTTGACATTTACTACACTGAATTGAACGTAATTGGTAAGGTCTCCGCCGAGTAGTTCTATCAGCATGACGACAATTAAAACACATCACCGGTTCAGGCACGTGTAATTGTTTATACAAAGCCTGTTCGTCTGGAATAATCTTAAAAGATGCCTGACAGCGTTTACAATGTAACATATTCTGGAGATAGATATTCACCCCATTCGCCGGTGGTTGTCATATGGGTAATAATTTTTTCTTTTAATGCTTGATACTCTGCAGGATTATATTGTTTATTTAAAATACAGTATTGTTGCTTGCGTAAACCGGCGCAGCCAAATAAATCATGACTGAGATGACACTCGGTTGAGTAAGCTACGTCGTAACTGTTCCAGATTAAAAAAGCATTATGACAATTTTTATTGCCGGTGGCGGAACATAAATTATAACAGTGTTCGACACCATACGGCGCACCAAACGTACAATCTACACTATCCTTGGCCAAGGGAATATACGAGACATAGCGGCAATGTTCAGATTCTTTAATATCGAAACATTCGTGACAATCCACACTATTCGAAATTAAATCACCGGTACAATCTTCACTGGCATAGATATGACTGGCGCGTTGCGGAAAGGTTTTTCTAAAGTCTTTAAATTCTTGGACAGCATTTTCCCAACCCGCCGCGGTGAGATGATCATATTGGTCTTTCAACACGGCAAACTTTTCCGGGCCGACATATTTATTTTGGTAATAATATTGTTTATGTTGTAAACCGTAACACATGATGCAATCACTACAGGCAAGGCACTCGGCAATAAACGCACAATCACGACAGTTACGGCTAAAATCCGCATACCGGCAATTATAACAATGATCAGAGCCAACTAATTCGTAACCTAGTTCATTTTGGATACTGGAATAGACATCCAGCACATCTTTACAATCAATAATATATTTGCCATATAAACAGTGTTCGTTATTACCGCCACCGAATAACAGGTAACAATCAGAGATATTCAAGACGTAATTATTATAAGTACTATTAGTGGCATTAGTTTGGTAGAGGGCAGCGTGTGGGACAGCCAGTTGTAATTGTTTAAATTGCTCCGTAAATGTTTTAGAAAAATCAAATGGTTGGCCCGATGCCATAGCATCGTATTGGTCACTCCACCAACAGGGTTGGCAATATACTGGGTAAGGGGCTGTTCCCTTATGAATTGACACAATGGGTTGATGACACAGGTCACATGTGCGATTATATAACGAACGTTCATTACGAAACGCTAATCTGCCTTGTAAACGGCAAACCGGGCACAAGGTTGGTGCTGGTAGACCAAAACTCTGATGAAGCTCTGTTTCATCCGGAAACACTGTAAATGGCTGCTGGCATTGTCGACAAATCATGTCGATATGATATACTAATCACAGGCTCTTGACAAAATCGTTTTTTTCTGATAAGTCTTGTTAGTAAACATTATTCAATCTATCTATTTTATGAAGAACTTAGAACGCGGTAATATAGTATCACTCGAGGAACGAGTGAAAATAGCAGCAGAGAAACGTTTGGCCTCTAATAATTTAGGGGAAGTTCTTGAAGGTGCCGTTCAGTTATTTGACGACGATGCTGCTAATAATAATATATCTTTAGAAGATCAGTTTTTAGAAAGATTTAGGGTTAGACAACAAGCTGCTTAATAAAGTTTATGGGGGACTTTGAAGAAACATGGTTAGACGATAGCTTTTCAGAAGACGCAGAAGCTTCGATTGCTGATCCATTTGATGGTCTGACCAGACGTGATCAGGATATTTTTTTTAAAGTGCTGGATATTGTGCCTGATACCAAACGGGAGGCGGCCATGGATTATTTCTTGGATCACCCCCAAAAAATCCGCGCCGTGGTGGCTGGTGTAAAACTACAGAAAAAAATGTTAGCCGAAAAAGATGTGACCGGTTTAAATAAGTTATTCGAGCAAGAACATGTGTTGTTTCAAGATGCCGACATTGCCACCGTGGCCGGAGTGACCAACAATAACGAAGAAGACAATGACACTCAAGATTGGGGATAAAGCCCCGGAGTTTAATTTACCAGATTATACCGGTGCGCTGCATGCCTTAGCCGATTGGGCCGGGCAGTGGGTGCTGGTTTATTTTTATCCACAAGATGATACCCCTGGTTGTACTAAAGAGGCCTGCTCATTTCGGGATAACTTACCAAAGTTTAAAAATGTTGATGCTATCGTGGTTGGTATCAGTACTGATTCCGTGGCTAGCCATAAAAAATTTGTTGATAAGTACGGTTTACCTTTTACATTACTGTCTGATGAAAAGAAAGACATGGTTAAAGCCTATGGTGTAACTAGTTTACTCGGCACCAAACGGAGTTCGTTTTTAGTTGACCCGGCTGGTAAAATTGCTAAAATCTATGAGCACGTCAAACCGGCTGAGCATGTAGAACAAGTGTTGAACGATTTGGCAGTGTTAATATAACGGGGTATGGCGCAGTTGGTAGCGCGCACGCATGGGGTGCGTGAGGTCGTCAGTTCAAGTCTGGCTACCCCGACAAAATTATGTCCAACATATTTATTATCCACGGTGCCTTTGGACAACCAAAAGAAAATTGGTTGCCTTGGTTGAAGAGTGAATTAGAGACATTAGGTAATACAGTTTATGTGCCGAAATTTCCGACACCAGATAACCAAACTCTGGCTAGTTGGAAAGATGTTTTTAGTGAATACGAAAAATTATTAGATCAGAACTCTATAGTGATTGGGCATAGTCTAGGCGTGGCTTTTTTGTTAGATGTTTTGGAAAGGATTAACCAACCAATCAAAGCAGCTTTTTTCGTGGCTGGCTTTATTAGTTTATTGGACAACCCAGCGTTTGATGAGATCAATAAGACTTTTGTCGACAGAAGTTTTATTTGGCCAAACATAAAACAAAATTGTCCAAAATTCTATTTATTCTACTCGGATAATGATCCCTATGTGCCGATCAATGCCGCTAATAAATTATCCACTGAGTTGGGTGTTACTGTTACACTAGTCAAAAACGCCGGTCATTTTAATGACGCCGCTGGTTACAATAAATTTGTTTTGTTATTAGAGGCCATTAAGAAAGAATTATAAGGGTCATAATTCCAGTTGTCAGATAGCAATTTTGGTAAAATGTAGTATACTTATTACATTATCTATTTATAAAAAAATTAATCTGTACTTATGGATAAAATCAAAACCGAAAAAATATTTAGTCCAGTGGTGTTGTTTTTTGTTAACTTAGCCATTATCGCCATAACAGAATTTACCGGACAATTATTCTTTCAATTTGGTATCATTCATATGATCGCTGTTTTCTTTATTGCCTTAGCGATTGTCAGAATTTTTGTGCGGTATTATTCTTACGATCCAATTCTAGAAAAATTTTTTCAAGCCAGTTTAGCGGCTTTATTTGTTTTCACCATATCGCATATTGTGGAATATTTCAGCATGAGTATGGGTGCGTTTGTTAACTATTCTGATCATGTGTTGGTGAATACAGTCAATTTTTATTTGATAAGTTTGTTGTTGATAGCCATTGGCGCGGAGGCTTTTTTAAAAGTGCATGATAGTCGATCAGCGATGCAAATCAGAGTTCTCATTGGATTAATTGTTACTTTTGTTGTTTTAATATTTGTGTTTACGACAAAAACAGATTTAATATCGTTAGAGTTAGATGAGCCAACGCCGTATATTTATACTTTATTAGTGTTTGCATTTGGTTTAATGACACTAATGAAAGTTAAGCGCATTGGCAAATACGTGGCTATTTCTACCGGTTTCACTAGGTTCTTATTGGTTGCGATCAGTTTGATAATGTTATCCACCGTACCATATATTTTTTATGATTTACTCGAAGAAACTTTTGGTTTGCCGATCTATCAGATTATGTATCTGAGTCATTTCTTATTTTATGCTGCGGTCAGTTGGGTATTTCTTGCTTTTGGTCGCATTAAAATTTCCGGTGGTGTCTACGCCGATTTATAAACACAGTATTATTGTAAACATTATTTTTTTAGGAATAATGTTTTTGGTGCTGCCTAAAATTAGTTTGGCCAGTACGGTGTCCAGCCGCGTGAGTGGCCACATTGTTTTGCAGGTTGAGCAACATGGTGAGGCTTGGTACGTGAATCCAGTTGATCAACGTCGGTATTATTTAGGTAGACCGGACGATGCTTTTGCTATCATGCGCTATTTAGGATTGGGTATTACTAATGAACAGTTGGCAGACATACCACAAGCCGGCACAAATTGGGATGCAGATGCTGCACTGCTGGAGCGGGTGCGTGGGCGCATTTTATTGCAAGTAGAAAATCATGGTGAGGCTTGGTATGTAAACCCAGCTAACAATCGACGCTATTATTTAGGTCGCCCAGCCGATGCTTATAAAATTATGAGTCGTCTAGGGGTGGGTATTACGGATGATAATTTATACCAGATTTTGTTAAATGAAGTTGATCAGTTTAATGACACCGCTGTTTCAGCATTTATTGATGTACCCTTTACCGCTCAGGCGCCGTTTGGGGATTGGAGTTCACCTTATAATGAAGCCTGCGAGGAAGCTATTTTGGTTATGTTACACAACTGGGCAGATGGTACTAGTTTGTCTGCCGACGAAGCCAATAATGACATTAGCTCGATAGTGGCGTGGGAGATGAAAACTTATGGACACCATGAAGATACTTCGGCTGATGAAACCGCTCGAACCGCACGTGAGTTCTATAATTTGCAGGCTGAAGTTTCCACTGATGTTAGTGCCACTACTATTCGCGTTGCAATTGCTCAAAAGAAGCCAGTTATTGTGCCGGTGTTTGGTCAGGCTTTACACAACCCACACTACCGTAATGGCGGCCCGTATTATCACATGCTTTTGGTGGTTGGTTATGAAGGGAGTGACTTTATTGTGCATGATCCGGGTACGCGATATGGGGAACAATATCATATTCCTGAAAACATCTTAATACCAGCGATTCATGATTTAACTATTCCAGAAACCAATATGGCCACTGGTCAACCAAAGATGATTGTGATTGAATAATATTATTATATGGATAATAAAATTTTAAATCACTATAGAGAGTTTGGTACTTTTACTAACCCTGGTTGTTATAAAGTGTTTTTTCAAACATTACCAGACAGTGTCAATGAACTTGGTAAGTTAATAAGTCATCAAATCATACATCGCGTGACCTTAAAAGAAGGTAACACAAAAGCCAATCAAGATTTGCGTTATGGTGATATGAATAATTTTCCGTGGTATAGATTAAGATGTGAGGATGATGTTTTACCTACGGCTGTGGCGATGACGGCAGAATTATTAAGACTTGACGTCAGCGGTTTTGTATCTGATAGAAAAGTAGAAAATAAAATCGTGGTGACATGTCGTAATGTGGCTATTCTAATGGCAGCCATTCTAAAATCTAAAGAAATTCCATGCCGAGTTCGATCTGGGTTTGCTCCATATTTTTGCCAAGGCAGTTGTGATCATTGGATCAATCAGTACTGGGATAATACAAAGCAAACATGGATTACTTTTGATGCGGATGGTTTTTTTGATAGCACAATTGGTTTTGATCAATATAATATACCTAACGATAAATTTGATTGGGCCGCTGATACTTGGCTTGGTATAAGACGAGGAAGGGTAGAGGCAGATAATTTTATTAACGCCGGAGGTTATAAAGGTCTTATGCCGGTGTTGTGGGCGGTACTGTATGATTTTCATTGCTTAATGAACAATGAAATACTATACTTGCAAATACCGGCTTATGTAGCAAACAAATTTGATATATTAACCGAGAAAGATTTTTTAGAGATTGATGAATTGGCTGAATTGATGTTAGAACCAGATGAAAGCTTTGATGAGTTGGTACAGATTTGGAAAACAAAAAAGAAATTTAGGATTCTAAATAGCCCGTTAATCGATGATAGTGATCATGTTAAATTGTAATAGGTCTCAATTTATCTTTATTTATGAAAGATCCTGAAAATCATTTTCGTCCGGGTACAATTATTCAACATATTGATTCACAACCAGAATCAACTGATATTATATTGACCGCATTACCTGAGATTGATGATCGAGTTAATCCAGCTGAACATGAAATAAAAAAACATTTACAGGAATACCTCGGTATTGAACAAAAAAATGCTGACAGGATAAAATTATTGGAAGCAATCAATCTTCCAGAACATTATCAAGCTCAGCGAGAGATACTTAATGATAGTAGATTGGATGTGATTATGATTGCAGTTGTGCCGGATGACTTATGGTTCAAAGGCAATCAACCATCTGAATCAAGTGCTGAAAGAAAACTAATCTTAGTCAAACAGAGTTATTTTGAAGTGCAGGACAAACCCGATGAAATTGCTTGGTTATGCCATGAATTGGCGCATTGCCAAAACTTTTTAGATTCTGAATCGTCTGAAGCATATCAAGGTAATATGCAAAGATTCGCTTTTGAGGATTTAAAAACTGACTATCCATATCCAAATAATCCAGTGGAGCAATATACTTTTACCAAGCAATTTGAATTTCTAAAAGACCAAGGCAAAAGCCGAGAAGAAGTTTTGGAAATGTTGAATCAATACTACCATGAAGAGGACATGTCTTTTTTTAATAGGTTGCTGGATAGTGTGTATGCGAAGAATTAATATCATTAACAAATAGTATGAAAAACATCACTAAAAAAATATTAACACCACTTGGTGTCCAAGAAAATGGAGAAACACTTAGTTTAAAGCGTGAAGAGCATGTTGGAATTTTACATCTACTGGGTCGCAGCGGCTGTGGTAAATCAGTTACACTTGAAAGTATAATAATTTCAGATATTTATAATGGAAGAGGCGGTATGTTTATTGAACCTTACGGTGATCTAGTCAAAGATATTCAATCATACATTCCCGCCGACAAGATAAATAAGGTGGCGGTTTTTGCTGCTCAACCAGGCACGCTGGATGATAATATCAAAAAATTTCATCAGGAAATTGATTTTACTGAAATGAAAAATGATGAGCAAAAGTTTTTACTCTGTAAGATTGATTACCGAACTCTGGGGCAAGCTGTGGCTAGAGAGCTTGGTATCTACTTAGTGAAACAGTATTGGCAGGTGGTGGGAGGAAAAAATCGCACACTCGCGCTTGATGAAGCACATAATTATGAAACAATAGTTGAAGAAATTATACAAAACCAAGAAAAAGGCTCCCTGTGTATATTATCTGATCAAACATCCATGCATTATCGCACTGATGTTTTTGAGCGTTTAGTAGAAACTGCCAATCATATTTTGTGTTATTTTATCGACACAGAAACTGCTAATCTAATCAACAAATACCATTCTGACATGGATCCAAAAGAACTGGTCACACAAGATAAGTACAAATTCACTGCCAAAATAAACGCCAAAACTGCTGCACCAGCCATTATTAAATTAACCGGAATTTTTCCAATTCCTTACCCAAAAAAATAATTAATTAACTTATCCACACTAATACTATAATTACAAAAAAATTATAGTATTGACAGTATCATTTTTTTAAGGTAGCATCGTTAAATTATTGTATTTATGGAACAAAACACGAATCAAACAACAATTAAAGAGGTTAAAATTAACGTAGATTCTTTGAATACAAAGGTTGATAAGATTGAATTAAGTCTCGCTGAGGTAAAAAAAGACGTCGCTGGTGTAAAAGTAGACGTGGCTAGTGTTAAATCAGACGTGGCTAGTGTTAAAGTTAGTGTTGATAGCATTTCATCAAAAGTAGACGAGTTTGTTTCAGCTGTTGCGACTATGTCTATTCACCATGAACAACGGTTTGATCGTATTGAGGCCAATATGGTCACGAAAGGTGAGCTAAAGAAGGAAATTGATAATATTAAGTCCACCATGGCTACTAAAACTGATCTAGCAGAGTTCAAAACTCAGATGGTGACCAAATCCTACTTAGATGAAAAATTTGGTGAATTTAAAGCTGAACTATTTCAACCATTAAAAACTGAGGATAAAAAAACCATCAAGATTGTGCATCTTTTGGAAGATAAAAAAGTCTTTTCACCAAAAGAAGCTACGAAAATATTGAGTTTGGAAGTGTTTCCACGTCCGGTGAGCAGTTAAAGGTAGAAAATTCTAAGTAGTTATTATGAAAACTGTAGGAATAATTGGTGGTCTCGGACCAGAAACAACAGCGGAATTTTATCTCGACATAGTTTTTTCATGTTATAGGGAAAATAAAAAGATTAGGCCGGGAATAATAATCTCGAGCGTGCCTTTGCCTTATGAAATCGAGGAGGATCTAATCACACAAAACAAAGGTTCTGAACGGTATATCCCTTTTTTAATCAACGAGGCGAAAAGGTTGGAAAAAGCCGGAGCCGATTTTATCGTCATGCCTTGTAATTCTCTCCATGTTTTTATCAAGAAAATAAGGAACGCTGTCAATGTCCCAATGTTAAGTATAGTTGAAGAAACTGTAAAGTATTTCAAGCAGAAAGATTTTAAAAAGATTGGTATAATATCTACCTCGGCAACAATTGAGAATAAATTATACGAAACAGCCTTTGAGGAATATGGCATAACCTATGTTATACCCGACGCTTTGCAGCAGGCAAAAATGGGTAAATTTATTCTTAATCTCGTTACTGGTCAGCAAAAAAATCGTGATCGTGAGGAGCTTATTAAAATTATTAGTGACTTTGAAAATAAGAGTGTTGACTGTGTAGCACTGGCTTGCACTGACCTGCAATTATTAATTCCGAAACATCCACGTTTAAAAATATTTGACACAATGAAAATATTGGTGGACGCAACAGTAAAAGAAATATTGCAATAATATTATTTAGATCACATGTTAGTTATCCACACCAATATTATCAGGGCTAATTGACACCAAATGACTAGCCTGATACTTTGTGTACACATGCAACACTCACAATCCTTTAATTTCTACTTTAGTTTTACTCCTACCACACCCGGGGCTTGTTTGGCTGCATGATTAAACCATTACGCGCATAAACAATAACCTCGGAACACCGGGGTTTTTTCTTTATTCGGGTAGGTAAAATATATGAACATAATAGTAAAATCAACTAAACATCTAACTGGTACAGTAGTAGTGCCAAGTTCCAAATCGCAATCGATCCGGGCTTTGTTGTTGGCTAGTGTGGCACAAGGTAAATCTGAATTGACTAACATACTTGAATCAGATGACACAAACACTGCGCGCACGGTTTTGGCTGATCTCAAAAATAAATCTAGTATTTTTACCGGCGACTCTGGTATTACTACTCGGTTTATTTTACCTTTGCTTGGTTTACGTTTTGATACGACTGACCAAGTGACACTGGATTGTAGTCAACAAATGCGCGTTCGGCCAATTGATCCTTTACTGCAATCTTTGCGGGAGTTGGGCATGAGTATTACAGAAACTCCTGGAACGATTTATCCATTAAAAATTTCTGGTCGTTTGGTGGGAGGCGCAACAAATA
This sequence comes from Patescibacteria group bacterium, assembly GCA_041665365.1. NCBI lineage: Bacteria > Patescibacteria group bacterium. The sequence continues at coordinate 109,585 of JBAYIY010000001.1, read as the reverse complement.
TTGATGGAACCACTTCACAATATCTCTCAGCCTTGTTGCTAGCCTTACCTTTAGCACAGCATGATTCTATCGTGACTGTAAATAATTTAAACGAACGACCTTATGTGAAAATGACCACACGCTGGTTAGATGAACTTAATATAAAATATTCATGGATCCAAATAGATTCTAAAGATATTTTTAAAATTATTGGAAGACAAACCTATCAGGCTTTTAATAAAACTATTCCCGGAGATTTTTCTTCAGCGTCATATCTGATTGCGGCCGGAGTGTTATGTGGTGATGAAGTAATTGTACAAGGGTTGGATTTTAGTGACATGCAAGGTGATAAACGGTTAATAGAAATTTTACAACACATGGGGGCAGATATTATTCAAAAACCAACAGGGCAGCTAGTGATACACGGTGGAAACAAATTAACTGGTCAAATTATAGATTGTAATGACATACCTGATTTGGTGCCAACCCTAGCGGTAATTGCTACCCAGGCTTATGGAGTGACTGAATTAATAAATGTACCACAAGCAAGGTTGAAAGAAACTGATCGGTTACACTCGATGTTTGATGGCTTAACCAAATTAGGAGCAAAAGTCACAGAATTATCAGATGGGTTAATTATTCAAGAAAGTAAACTAACCGGAACTTCTGTGCCTGGCTATAATGATCATCGCACTGTCATGGCACTCACCATTGCCGGGTTAGTCGCCTCCGGTGAAACCACCATAGCTACAGCCGAGAGTATTAATAAAACCTGTCCACCATTTATTCAACTGATAAAAAGTTTAGGGGCTATATGCAACACATCGTCATAATCGGTTTTAAACACGTCGGTAAATCCAGTATTGCTAAATTATTAGCCGATAAACTTAATTTACCTGTCATGGATACAGATAGTGTGATTGCCGCACAAGCCAATTTATCCTGCCGGGAAATTATGCGCGCACAAGGTGAAGCCTATTTTCGTGATCTAGAACATGAGGTATTAAAACAGTTATTGAGTAATGAAGCGCAACGAGTGATAGCAGTCGGAGGAGGAATACCCATCGAATTACGTAATCAAATATTATTAAAAAATCATCTAGTGATAAACGTGACAGCTCCTAAAGGTGTGGTGTTTGAACGCATTATGGTGAATGGTTGGCCGGCCTTTTTTCCGCAAGAAGTTGATCCATATATATCATTTCAAAAACTGTGGCTGGAACGAACTCCACATTACGACGCTTTAGCCATAATGACTATTAATAATAACAACAGTTTAGATGTTGTAGTGGAAAATATAATTAATAAATTGTCCCAGCAGATACATAACGGTGTAATTGGCTTTCCGTTAACTAATAGCCTGAGTCCAAAATTACATAATGCTATCTACAAAACTAAACAGATCAATGCCGAGATGACCAGTTATGCCGGTGAAAATATTGAAGAACTAGTTCAATTAATTCGTAATAAACCTTTAACATTAGTAGCTGTCACTATTCCGCACAAGCAAACGATTATGTCATATTTAGATGTAATTGATGAGCCGGCACAAGCAGTTGGTGCTGTTAATACTGTGATAAATAGAAATGGTGTACTAATTGGATATAATACCGATATTATTGGTATTAAGCATGCTTTGACTGATATAAAAATAAATAATAAAAATGTGTTAATTGTTGGAGCCGGCGGTGCGGCTTATGCGGTGGCGGCAGTCATTAAATCTGAACAAGGTAATATATATTGTTTAAATCGAACTGAATTTAAAGCCAAACAATTAATAGAAAAATTCGGTGGAAAAATATTTAGTTTAAATCAACCACTTGATATCGTTATAAATACAGTACCTGACTGGCAGCCAATCTTAGAATCTATCATTACTAGTCATATGACCGTCTTTGATATAGTGTATAATCCAATTGAGACTAAACTGTTGAAATTAGCTAAACAACGCGGGGCTAAAACTATTTCTGGTATTACCATGTTTGAAGCACAAGGTAGGGCACAAATAGAGTTATGGTTAACAACATAATATTATGAACATAACTGTTATAAAAAAAATTCCAACACCCGATGAAATTATTCAACTCTATCCTTTATCTGAACAGGGACACGAACGCGTTGTTAAAGATCGGCAAGAAGTACGTGATATTATCTCTGGTCAGGATAAACGTTTATTGTTGATAGTTGGTCCGTGTTCGGCTTGGCCAAAAGAGGCCGTGCTCGAATATGCTACGCGGTTAAAAAAAGTCGCTGATAATGTTAAGGATACAATTAAAATTGTGATGCGCGTATATATTCAAAAACCGCGCACCACCAAAGGTTGGACAGGGCCGGTTAATCAACCTGATCCGTTTGCTCCATCGGATATTACTGCGGGGATAAAATATTGTCGTAGCTTGATGGTAAAAATAATTGAGCTGGGTTTACCGATTGCTGACGAGGCTCTATTTACACACAATGCCAAAGGGTTTGTGGAACTATTAAGTTGGGTAGCGATTGGGGCACGCAGTGTGGAAGATCAAGAACATCGGGTGTTTGCTTCCGCCGTGGAATGCCCCGTGGGTATGAAAAATAGTACCACTGGTTCAATCGCCATTGCCGTTAATGGTATTATTTCTGCCCAGTATCAACACAATGCGGTGTTTAATGGCTACCAAGTTGAAACCAACGGTAATCCGTATGCGCATTTGGTGTTGCGGGGAAAAACCAGTGGGCCCAATTATGGCGCCGAATATATTCATGAGGCAGCCGCTTTGTTCGCCAAAGCTAAAATTCAAAATCCGGCCATAATAATTGATGCGAGCCATGATAATTGTTTAGTGAATGGGGTGAAAGATTGTACGATGCAACCGATGGTGATTAAAGAAACACTGGCGACGATGAATGTTAATTCAGAATTAAAAAAACTAGTAAAAGGTTTTATGGTCGAGAGTTTTATCAAAGAAGGCAAACAAAACTTAGATGCTTTAAACACTAATACAATTGATCGATCTGGTTTGTCCATTACTGACCCGTGTTTGAGTTGGTTTGACACAGAAAAATTAATTTATGATATGACAAAATTATATGTTGCTTAATATAAAAACTACTAATGTTCGTATCTATCCAATTATTATTGGGTCAGATTTGGATAGCAAACTAATCAAACTTATTAAACAAGTGAAGGCTGAGAAGTTAGTGATAATTACTGATGAACATTTAGCCCATAATCAGGGAAGTAAATTATTAAAACAACTTAAAACGACCAAGTTAAATGTTGATATGATAGTTATACCGGCCGGAGAAACCAACAAAACTCAACCTCAAGTTACTAAACTGCAACATACTTTATTAAAAAAACACTACGGTCGGGATACGCTCATTATTGCCTTAGGTGGCGGCGTAGTGGGGGATTTAGCCGGTTTTGTGGCAGCCACCTACTTACGCGGTGTACCATATATCCAGGTACCAACTACCGTTTTAGCCATGGTGGACGCTTCGGTGGGTGGCAAAGTGGGTATAGATACTGTGTATGGTAAAAATACCATCGGTGCTTTTTATCAGCCAGTTGGCGTGATTATGGATATGAATCGTTTGCGTGGTTTGCCGCACACACAACAAGTCAGTGGATTAATAGAAGCTCTAAAAACATTTTTAACCTCCGATCGAGCAGCTGTTAAATTAATAATTAATAAATATAAATTAGATAAAATAATTTCGCGATCGGTGAAAATTAAGTCGGCTATTGTGATGAGAGATGAACATGAAAGTAACGAGCGGCGGGTGATAAATTTTGGCCACACTATCGGGCATGCTTTAGAAAAAATGTCTAAGTATACACTGCCGCATGGTTACGCGGTTGGTTATGGCATTATTGCAGAATGTTCAATTGCGCAAGCACTGGGAATTTTGAGTGAAAAAGAAAATTTGGCGATACAAAAAATCTTGCAAAAATTTGGTATTACCAAACAAATATTTAGTAAGTATTCTGCCCGAGAAATTATATCTGTTACGCATTCTGATAAAAAAGTTCAAGCCGGTCTGGTTTATTATATTTTACTTAAAAAAATTGGTCAGGTCTATAAAGTGAACGGTCAGTATGCACACCCAGTGTCTGATAAAGTAGTGTTTAAAGTACTAACTCAATTAGGTTGTAAACCATAAATTATGCCAGGCAATTCATTTGGACAACTTTTCAAAATCACTACGGCGGGCGAATCTCATGGTGGTGCGATTAGTGTAATCATCGATGGGTGCCCACCTCAACTAAAATTAAGTGAGGCCGATATTCAAATAGAGTTAGATCGACGGCGACCGGGTCAAAGCAATATTACCACGGCGCGCAACGAGTCTGACACGATTCATATTTTGTCTGGAGTAACTGACGACCAAACTACCGGTACACCAATTTTGTTGCTGGCTTATAATGAAGATCACAAATCAGAAGATTACAACCATCTCAAACAGGCTGTTCGGCCGGGTCATGCCGATTTAACCTATCAACAAAAATACGGTCTGCGCGAATGGCGTGGTGGCGGTCGAGCCAGTGCTAGGGAAACATTAGCCCGTGTCGCGGCCGGAGCGATTGCTAAAAAGTATTTACGAGAAAAGTTAGGCGTTGAAATTTTAAGCTATGTGGAGCAAGTGGGCGATATTAAAACTAACATTGATTTTAATAAAGTGTCCCTGACAGAAATTGAATCAAATATTGTCCGTTGTCCAGATCAGGTGACAGCTAAAAAAATGATTCAACTGATTGAAACAGTTAAAGCTGAAGGTGACTCGTTAGGTGGTGTGATTAGGGGAGTAATTAAAAACGTGCCAGCTGGTTTAGGTGAACCCGTGTTTGATAAACTTCCGGCCGATTTAGGTAAAGCCATGTTGAGTATCAATGCTGTGAAGGGTTTTGAAATCGGCTCTGGTTTTGCTGGTGTGACACTGAGAGGAAGTGAATATAATGATAAATCAAATAAACAAGCCGGTGGCACATTGGGTGGGATTTCCAATGGTGATGATATCAATTTTCGTGTCGCGTTTAAACCAGTGGCGACAATTGGTAAGATTGGTCGGCATGATCCATGTGTGTTACCGCGCGCTGTACCAATCGTTGATGCCATGGCCGCTCTGGTGATTATGGATCATTATTTAAGACACAAAGCCCAAAATTTATAATTATGATGGAAGTGATAAAAAAAATTGCTATCTCAGGTGATGCGGGAAGTTTTTCTGAAGAAGCCGGTCATTTATACATTGAGCGTGAAGGTTTAACAGCCGAACTGGTTTATGCCATTGATATGGAAGGAGTATTAGCCCGGTTAGAACGAGGCGAAGTCGAAGTTGGTTTGTTTCCAGTCGTGAACTCACAAGGTGGTCTAGTACGTGAAGCCTTTGAGGCAATGGGCCGACATAATTTTACTTTAGTAGATGAACTTTGGTTAGAAGTGCAACAATGTTTGTTAGTGTTACCGGGCTTAACCAGAACCGAGATAAAAAATATTGCGACTCATTCGCAAGCTGTTTTACAATGTCAGCGTTATATTAAGCGTGAATTTCCAGCAGTAAATGTAATCGAGTGGGCCGATACCGCCAAAGCCGCGCGTGATCTTAAGGCTGGTTTATTACCAGCGGCTACAGCGGTGATTGCTCCAGCTCGGGCGGCGGGATTATATGGCTTAAAAATTTTAGAACGCAATATTCAAGACATGCGGCCAAATTTAACGACGTTTATAATTGTGAAGAAATAATTAATGGCATGTTAGCTATATGGCGGTCTGATATAGAAAAAATAGATCAAAAGTTGATCAAACTGATAGGTCAGCGTTTGACGATTGGTAAGCAAATTCAAGACTATAAAAAACTACACAACTTGCCGGTATTTGATGCAACCCGAGAACGTCAATTATCTGATAATTATGATTTATGGATAAAAAAAGCCAAGATAGAAAATCCCGGCTTAATTAAAGATATTTTGTATAAATTAATTGCCGAGATAAAAAAATAAGCTAAAAAAATAATCCCACTTATGCCTTTTACCACGCACTTAAATTTAGCCGAGTCCGCTACTGTGGCGATGAATAGTTTAGCGGCGGAAAAAAAGGCTAAAGGTGAAAGAATCTATAATTTAAGTGCCGGTGAACCAATGTTGCCACCTCATGCTGCTATGTGTGTGGCCGCTGAACAGGCGATACAAGCTGGAAAAACGCTTTATCCACCAGTGGCAGGCGTTCCGGAATTACGCGCGGCAGTAGCTAGCTGGATGAACACAACTTATCACACTAATTTTTCTAGCCAAGAAACTCTCGTAACCTGCGGCGGCAAGTTTGGTATTTATGCCTTACTGCAAAGTGCGATTAGTCAGGGTGATGAAGTGATAATTATTTCACCATACTGGGTGTCTTATCCGGCTCTGATAACTTTGTTTGGTGGTAAAAGTATTATCGTTGAAACTAAGATAGAAAATAATTGGCAACTACCAATAGCAGAAATAAAACAAAAAATCACTGCTCGTACCAAAATGATTATTATTAATAATTGTAATAATCCCACCGGTGTTGTGTATAAACCTGAAGTGTTACATGATTTAGTGACCTTAGTGAGAGAGAAAAATATTTTATTATTATCGGATGAGGTTTATAGTGGTTTAACATATCAAGATGAATTTGTGTCGGTCGCATCTTTTCCTGAAGTGCAGACTAGTAAAGAAAATATTGTTGTGATTCAAAGTTGTTCAAAACATTTTGCCATGACCGGCTGGCGCGTGGGGTTTGTGTTTGCTGACACTGCTGTGATCAAAGTCTTAACTAAAATTCAAAGTCAAAGCACCACTGGTACATCTAGTATTAGCCAGTATGCTGCTTTAGGTGCACTGAATCAGGCAAACACTATTATGTTGGATGTAAAAACTACCATGCAAAAACGCAGAGATGTTTTTGTGAGTGAGTTTAATAAATTATTTGGTTGTAACATTCCAGCTCCAGCTTCCGGTTTATATTGTTTTTTCCCATTAAAAATAATTGGTGTTATGAACATTTTATCGGCAGAATTTTGTCAGCGCGCCTTATCTGAAGCCGGTGTAGCACTAACACCGGGCAGTGCGTTTGGTAAAGAAGGTTATGTTCGAGCTTCATTTGGAGCCGAAGAGGCAGAATTAATTGATAGTTTACAAGTACTTAATAAATGGATCGTTAAAAAGATGAGTATTTAGAAAATTAATCAAGTAGAGACGTGCCGGTGGCACGTCTCTACTTGATTAATTTAAAACCTTTAGTTTTTCAATAATATGTATGAGCTGCATACTTCTTTCATTTGTGTATGAGATAAGTGTAGTGCTAAACTAATAACCATGACACCAACAGCCATAATTGCCGGACGAAATTTACTTGGTGAAAAGGGGAGGCTCCTGATCACAGTCGGCGGGGTTGGGTTTGCTGTGATGCTTATTTTGCTGATGGTGGGTTTATATCAGGGTTGGAACACACAAATGACTCGGTTTCTGGGAAGTATTCCAGCCGATTTATGGGTTGGTCAAACCGGTAGTGGTGACATGAGCCACACGATTTCTATTCTACCCAGCACGGCACAAGCCACGCTTGAGGCACAACCGGATGTTACACAAGTGGCTCCATTTGTTGGACGACGAGTTAACATAAAATTGAATGGATCAGACCAACATTTATACCTGGTTGGGATTGATCCAACACAATTCGTCAAACCGTATAAATCCGTTTATGGGACAACTTCACCAGGTACGAACGAGATTATTATTGACGAAGCCTTTGCTACCGATCAAGGTTTAGCCATTGGTGACACGCTCGACATTTTAGACAAGACTTTCAAAATTTCCGGTATCAGTTCCGGTGGTCATGTGTTGGTGTTTAGCTATGCGTTCGTGACCATGGATGATTTGGTTGATCTGACAGAATTTAATGGGTTTGTTAATTACTTTCTAGTGCGGTCTTCTAATATTCAACGATCAGAAGATGCGATCGTGCAAGCGTTAACTGGCGTGGAAGCAATTGATCGGGAAGATTTTTCTTTACGCAATTCAGCTATTATCCGAGAAGCGTTTTTGCCCATTCTTGGTGTACTGGTTATTGTGGCAGTGGCGATCGGCATTGCCATAATCGGTTTGATGATTTTTACCGCCACACTGGAAAAGCGTCGCGAATATGGTGTGTTAAAAGCCATTGGTTATACGAATAGTCAGCTGTTTGTGATTGCTCTGGTGCAGTCGTTGGTGGCTGGAGTGATCGGGTTTGTGGTGGGCAGTGTGTTAGCTCCCATCGTGGCAGAAATTGCCGCCAAGTTTGTGGGTGGGTTCATTTATGATCTTGGTGTGCGCGAGCTGGCGGTGGTGGGAGCCGGAACATTGGTGATGAGCGCTGTGGCGGCATTGCTGCCATTGCGAGTGTTGGTATCAATTGATCCGGCTGATGTCTTTAAGGCGTAATATCTATGGCTAATATATTAGAGGTAAAAAACTTAAAGAAAATATTCGCTGCCGGTAAGCCAGCCGAAGTGCGCGCTGTCAACGGCGTGGATTTTGCCGTTGGAGCCGGTGAGATTGTTATGATTATGGGTCCATCGGGTAGTGGTAAAACAACTGTGCTAACTATGATCGGCGGATTACTTACACCAACATCCGGCAGTGTGCACTGGCAGGAACAAGATGTCTATGCTTTACGCTCCAATGCGCGCACGGCTGTGCGGCGAGAACAAGTTGGGTTTATTTTTCAATCGTTTAATTTATTAGAAAATTTAAGTGCCTTGGAAAATGTTATGGTGGCTGGTTTTACTGTCACCAATCGTCGAGAACGAGCTGAAGAACTTTTGCGTAAGCTGGGTCTAGCACACCGCTTGCACGCCAGGCCAAAAGATCTATCCGGTGGTGAGCGCCAACGGGTGGCGATAGCACGAGCTATGATCAATGATGCGGCGTTAATTCTGGCCGATGAACCAACCGCCAATCTTGATCGCGCTAAAGGGCATGAAGTAATGATGCTGTTATGTTCATTAGGTTGTGAACAAAAAAAGAGCGTGGTGATTGTTAGTCACGATGAGCGCATCAAAGATGTGGCGCATCAGGTGTTGTATATCGAGGATGGCAAATTAGTGCGTACTGAACCAGGTAACCACAATCAAGTCTGTACCATGAAACATCATAGTTTTTAAAAAAATAAGCCGTCAGAGCACTCGAAGTGGGAGTGATAACGGCTAGAGACGACGCTCAGCTGCGATGAGCCGCGGCACCACCACCTCGCGCGTGTAGGCGAAGAAGTGGTAACCACTCGCGGCGATCGCGATCGCCCGACCGAAGTTGGCCGGGTTGTTGAACGTCACTTGAAGAATGAACCGCCAGTACGCCAGGCGGTAGGGTGCGAGTACTCCTTGCCACCAGAACGATCGGAACACTGCGCCGACTTCCTGCCAGGTGTACGGCCGATGTACTCGCGGCGTCCACTCTCGCAGGCCACGAGCGGCGCGGGCGAAGAATCGGCTCGGGTTGTAGATCTGTTGGAGCAGCTTTCGGTACCCAGCCACGAGTTGGCGCTGGGTCATGCGCAGCGGGATCACATTCGTTTCCGCGAACTGATCCCCACTGTCATCGGTGCGTAGCCGACCCTCCTGCGCCAGGCGGTCGTACAGCGGCGTGCCCGGAATCGCCATCAGCATTCCCACCATGGCGAAATCCACAGCACACTTTTCGACGAACTCCACTGTGGCATCGAAGCAGTCAGGTCCATCGGAATCGAACCCGACGATGAACCCACCATATACCAGCAACCCATGTTGCCGGAGTACGGAGACAGCCTGAACCGGGTCGATCTTGAGGTTCTGGTGTTTTTTTGCACCCTCGAGTGCCTCTTTTGAAGGCGACTCGAAGCCGATGAACACCGCGAAGAACCCAGCCGACACCAGGTAGTTGACCAGTTCCGGCATATCGGCCAACCGGATGTCCGCTTCCGTGTAGAACAGAAACGGAAAGTGGTGCGACAGCTGCCACGCCACGATCGTATCCAGAACAGGCATCACGGCGTAAACATTGCCGATGAAGTTATCATCGACGATGAATACATTGCCTTGAAAACCAGTTGCATATACGGCGTCGAGTTCAGCGCGAGCTTCTTCGGTGGACTTGTACCGTGGTCGATTCCCGTTGAGCATTCGCACGTTGCAGAATTCACACCGGTGTGGACAGCCCCGCGATACCTGAATCGACAGCGACGTGTATGCGGACACGTCGAGCAAGTCGAAGCGGGGAACACGACAGTATCCCAGATCGGGGAAAGCGTGGGCTCGATACGTTGCCCGCAGAGCACGGCTCCTCAGGTCACTCACGAGCGTGGCGAGAAGGGTTTGATCTTCCAGTTCTCCGATCACCCTGGTGTCAGCGTCAGTCAGTTCAGAAGCATCCGGCGAGGAGCTCACGAACGGTCCTCCGACGATGGTCTTCACACCGATCGCGCGACACCGTGCCAGAACCTCCTTCATTGAATCACGATGGATGATCATCCCCGTGAGCAGAACGTAGTCTGCCCACTGAAGATCTTTATCCGTGAGGGTTTCGATGTTGAGATCCACCAGTCGATACTGCCACTGGCGTGGCAACAGACCGGCGACAGTGATGAGAGGCAGCGGTGGAAGCGCGGCGCGTGCACCAAGGAACTTTACAGACTCCTGGAACCCCCAGTACGAGGGCGGAGTGAGCGGTTGGACCAAAAGAATCCTTGGAGTTTTAATGAACATGAGAATCTCCTGAGGTTTATTCTCTATTTCAAATCCTAGATGATATATAATACTTAAGCAAATGGATCGCTGAACAAATGAGAATCAAAAAATCAAACAAGTAGAGACGTGCCGGCGGCACGTCTCTACTTGTTTGATTTCAAATTTTTATCCTTATAAAACCATTCATAGATTCCATAACTCCAACTAATTGTGTAAATGAAACTAACAAAAAAAATACCCCATTGTTTATTTTCCCACGAAGTAATATACCAAAAAGGCTGTGCTAGAAATCCAGCCACAAAACCCCACTTATTCTTTTTCGCAACAAGAACAATGGCGGCTGTTCCCAAAATAAATATAGCTATCTGTGAGATAGTATTAATCATTGATAAACAAACTATGAAGAAGCACAAAAAGAATTGCTAATATACCAGTTATAAATGATATATATACCAATATGGTGTAGTCTTTGTATTTTAATAAGGCCACTATGCCAGTAATAAAGGCGATTAATTCTGTTAGTGAGGCAACAAACAAAGTTACATCCCACCATTTCCAATCAAAAGACCAACCACCAATCACAACTAAAAGAATAGACACAGTAATTAATAAAAAGAAAAGAATATTTAAACCGATGGATATTTTACCTAAAATAGTTTTTGGCATTAAAGTTGTTGTCATATATTTGTATATTATACATGGTAAATGGATCACTGAGAAGATGAATCATTTTTTGATCTCATGTAGAGACATGCCATAATTTGTAGAGACATGCCATGGCATGTCTCTACATGAGATCAAATGTATGCTATATACTATTATTATGAAATTAATTTCAATTATCAGTTGTGTTGTGACTGTTCTGGTTATAGGTAATATGGCTCAGGCTAAAACTGATCCTTTAACCGGGTGGTCTTTTTATGTTGATCCAAACTCGAATGCCAAACATCAAGTGCGCGCGTGGCGAGAAACGCGACCGGATGATGCGAAACAATTACGGAAGATGGCGCGTGAACCGCAAGGAAAGTGGTTGGGTGAGTGGATCAATCATCCCAAGACAGAAGTCGCGGCCTGGCGTAAGGCAGCTAAACAAGTTAATGAAGTGCCAGTGTTTGTTTTATATTATATTCCACAACGAGATTGTGGCTCATATTCGTCTGGTGGAGCATCGAGTGAAACCGTTTATCGTGACTTTGTTGATAAAGTTGTGTCTGGTATTGGTAATAATAAATCTGTGGTAATAGTTGAACCGGATAGTTTAGGCGCAGTATCGTGTTTAACCAAACAGGAAAAAAAGCACCGTTATGCTTTAATCAATTATGCCGTGCAGGCTTTAAAAACCAATGCACAGACTATTGTGTATATCGATGCGGGTAATCCAAATTGGGTTCCGAAAAAAACCATGGCCAAAAGATTAAACCAAGCGGGAATTGCCTCAGCTGATGGGTTCGCTTTGAATGTATCTAATTTTTATAAAACAAAACGGAATAAAAATTATGGTGCCCAATTATCGGCGTTAGTCAACAATAAGCATTTCGTGATCGACACTAGCCGCAATGGTCTTGGTCCAACCAGTGATTATGCTTGGTGTAATCCACTCGGTCGGGCATTAGGGCGTGTACCAACCACTAATGTTAAGAATCAATTAGTTGATGCTCTTTTATGGATTAAACCACCCGGCGAATCCGACGGTGAATGTAATGGTGGCCCAGCCGCCGGTGTGTGGTGGGCGGAGTATGCGTTAGGATTAGCGCAACTGGTCTTATAAATTAATTTTTTGGTGGCGCAAACGGATTATCGAGCATGGCTTGATCATGGGCTTTGTCTGATGGATTGATTATTTTTAATGGAGCCGGTCTGGTTGATGGAAAAGTACTGTCAATCAAGGCACGTAATTCTGCTAGATATCTGATATCCTTGGTCAGCTTGGGACGAAATTTAAATGTAGCCTGATTAATGTTTTTGGCGTCTATGTTTGAAAGCGGTAGATCCGTGACTAACTTTGGAAAAATCCGCACCATTCCGACATACTCCTCAACCCATTGCAGAATTTTACTAACATCCTGTGAGTCGGGTTTAACGGATAATTTGGATAATACCTGCTGATACATAGCGTCACCAATTAAATAATCTGGAAAATCTTTCATTCCAAGAGTGCGTGCATCCTGTATTTCATACAACGGAAATTGCCCTTTATTCGTTAAGGTTGCCTGGGCGCCATTTAAAGCCTGTTGTGCCATAACGTCAACTGGTAAAGATTCTGTCAATGTGTCTGTGCTGGCAGATACCGCTCGTACTCCTCGAATAAATTCAGCGGTTCGAACAGCGCTGGTAGGATCAATCTTATGTTTTTTAATAACAGACTTAATATTATCCAGTTCTCGATCTATCGCTTGTTGTAATAATTCTGGAGATACAATTAAAGGTCGACCACATAACGCATATAGTACACAAATATCGTTGAGCAGATCAAAATCTGGGGCAGGCCGTGTTAAACTTTTACCAAGTGCCTGTTCCATATCAGTCCAAGCAGTTTCTACCATATCACGGTCTGGATCAAACAAGGTTTTCCCAATTTTAATCGGGTCTTGTTCTGTTCTGCGTAGCTGATCAAATGGGCTTGTCATGGACACACTATCTCAATATTTTATTATATTGACAAGAGGTGAATTTGGTTTAGAGTGCAGGTATGCTAACCGCTAAACAAGTGCAGCAAGCTTTACAAAAAGTTAGTTCAGCTAAAAAAGCTGCAGCCTCTGCGTGGTTTTTTAAGACAGGGAAGGGGGAGTATGGTTACGGTGATAAGTTTCGTGGTGTGACTGTGCCAGAAGAACGGCAAATAGCCAAACACTTTAAAGATTTACCGCTAACAGAAATTATTAAACTATTGCAGTCACCTTGGCACGAGGATAGATTAACGGCGATATTTTTATTGGTTTATCAATTTCAACAGGGTGATAAATTAACTCAAAAAAAGATTTACGAAACATATTTGGGCAATACTAAATATATTAACAACTGGGATATTGTTGATAGTTCTGCGGCGCAAATTGTGGGTGGATATTTAAAAGATAACCCACTACCAGTTTTAACCAAATTAGCCAAATCAAAACTAATGTGGGAGCGCAGAATTGCCATGATTGCCACTTTATACACTATCAAACAAAATCAACCTGACCCGGCTTTACAAATTGCTAAGATACTATTAAAAGACAAAGAAGATTTAATACATAAGGCGGTTGGTTGGATGTTACGCGAAGTTGGTAAAAACTGTTCCAGTGCCATTGAATGTGACTTTTTGGATCGTTATGCCAAGATCATGCCACGAACGATGTTGCGTTATGCCATAGAGCGTTTGCCTGAAAAACAACGCTTGAACTATTTACACAGTTAGTGATATACTCGTCTCGCTAACTAAGGACATATAGCTCAGTTGGTTAGAGCGCTACATTCACACTGTAGAGGTCTCTGGTTCGAGTCCAGATATGTCCACTGTAGGACTATTGTGGATTTATCCACAATATAATCAAGTCAGTCTTGATTTTTTTTTAAAATCTGTTAATATCTGACTATATGCTAAAAAAACCTGTAACATTTATAGCTAGTCATATTGAAAATCAACCGATGGTAATTGATTTTTATACGAAAGAAGGTAAATTTGTAGAACCTACAACTGTGAAAAAAGAAAAAACTAAAGCTGGTATTAACCTTTATGTTGAATCTGTTAGAGAGAAAAGATAATGTCAAAGAAATATAAAATTACTGGCGTTGATCTTGATTTCGGTATTGGTCAAATTATCCCAGCTACGCAAGAAGCTTATCAAGTAGATCAGTTTTCTGGTCAAACTCGTAAAATCGAGAAAGAATCATTAGGTGTGTTTAAACACACAATTAATGGTTACCTAGATAAAAAATTAGCAGATAGTCAACAATTTCCAACCAGTCAAGAACTGTTTGTGTTTGTTATTCAATATTTTGCCAGCACTAGAGAATATCAACGGCGCGATATAGATAATATGGCTAAAACTATTTTAGATGTATTGAAACAAAGATGTTATTACGATGATAGTCAAGTTAAAACGTTATTAGTTGGTAAAAAAATAGAAAAGCGCGTCCCGCAAAATTTTGCTTATGTTGCGATCAAAATGTTACATACGGAAGATGTTGATGCCATGAAAATTTCTGGTTTAGAAAGATCGGTTACTATGTTTCAAGAATTGAAAAGCAAAGGTGTACTTTAATGGATACATGTTTAGTTTCCATATCATTGCTGTCTCCCAAAACTCGGCCGACGAATATATAAAACGTCTGGCGGGGTTAGCGAAGTTAAAAATCACTTTAATAAAACCGGTTAAAGTGACCGATATAAAATTACGCGATAAAATAATCACGCTAGAAGGCGAAAAAATCTTATCGGCTTTAACACCAGAAAGTTTTGTGGTTATTTGCGATCAATTTGGAAAATTATTTACCACTGTTGATTTTCTTAAACAAGTTGACATCTGGTCACAGCAGCACACGCAAACTATTACTTTTATTGTCGGTGGCACACTTGGATTAAGTGCGGCTGTTAAGCAAGCGGCGCAGGCAAATCTGGGTTTGGCCAAGTGGACACTACCACACGATTTAGCCAGCATCGTGTTATTAGAACAACTATATAGAATATGCACTATTCAAACGGGAAAAACTTACCATTATTAAAAAATGTGCCAATTGAAAAATTGGTGTTTGGTGGACAGGGCATGGGTCATTTAGATGGTAAAGTTTATTTTGTTTGGAATGCATTACCGGGAGAAACCGTCACTGTGCAAGTGACGCGCCAGAAAAAATCTTTTTGTGAAGGGTATGCCACAGACATTATTTCCCCGGCACCGAATCGAATCACACTACAAGAAGAGCATGCTCTATCTTGCAGCCCCTGGCAGATCATGACACCCATTGCCGAAAAACTTTGGAAAATACAATTAGCCAAAGATGCCTATTATAAATTCTTAAGCGAGATTGATTTAGTAGAAGATCCTGCCCAGTACTATGGTTACCGTAATAAAATTGAGTACAGTTTCACGCACACCGCTACCGGTGAATTAACCTTCGCGTTTTTTAAACGATGGAGTCATTGGCGTTTACCCATTCACACCTGTCAGTTAGCCAGTGCCGCGATAAACCAAAAAGCCGAACAAGTGCTAGCCTGGTTAAAAACTTTACCGGTGACTGATCATAATCTCAAAAGTTTAATTATCTTATCGAACGAGCGTGGCGAAACTATTGCCGGATTATTTGTGCGCGATGAGGGTTTGCCCTTAGCCAATGAGCTGGGCGTGGTAGTGTATTATTCTAACCCGCGTAGCCCCGCTGCGGTGCCAACTAAATTATTACATCCAGGCGAGACAATTATTACAACCCATGTATTAGGCGTGCCCTTACAACATGATCTCTTAGGATTTTTCCAAGTTAATGTACCAATTTTTGAACAGGCATTAACTACGATTAGTCAGTATGTGAATGACGGTAGTGAGGTAATAGATTGTTATGGTGGCGTTGGAGCCATAGCTCTACCACTTCATCGCAAAATAAAAACAGGTGTGATTATTGACAGTAATCAATCAGCGATTATTTCGGCACAAAATACAATTCAACAATTAGATATCAAAAATTTTTCAGCTCAGTGTGTGCCAACAGAAAATATTTTAGATATTTTTAACCAAAATCAGACGGTGATACTAGATCCTCCCCGGGCTGGGCTACATGATGATGTCACGGCTCGTTTATTAGAAGTAAAACCAAAACGCATTATCTATCTATCATGTAACTTATCTACCCAAGCCAGAGATGTTGAGCGGTTATTAACTGGCTACAAGATTATTGACGCGAAACTGTTTAATTTTTTCCCCAGAACGCCTCACATTGAAGGGTTGATTGTATTGGATAAAATCATGTAGAGACGCGATTAATCGCGTCTCTACATGATTTAAATAGACAGTCTGTTAAATTTTTAGTATAATTGATTCATTATTCGTAATTTTTATTTTAAACAAAAACCCATATGTCAAAACGTTTATGGCTGGTAGCATTATTCAGTGTGATTATTCCAATCAGTGTCCAAGCTGGTCCATGGCAAGACAGCGCTACCACGCCAAGTAATCAGGCTAGTTTTGCGTCGGATCATGTGGTGGTAAAATACAAAAATGGTACCACTGAGCGGGTACCAGTAGCGGCCGGTAGTAGTGTATTGGATACTATTAAACATTGGTCCAAACAATCTAATGTGGCTTTTGTTGAACCGGATGGTTTAGTACGGGCGCTCGGGCAGACAACCTCCTGGGGTTACGATCAAGTGCAAGCCGCTGCCGCTGCCACCACCAATGGTGCCACTGGTGCCGGCATCATTGTGGCTGTGGTTGATACCGGAGTTGATTATTTGCATGAAGATTTAGATGCCAACCGGTGGGTGAATGTTGGTGAAACAGCCGGTAATGGTGTGGATGATGATGGTAATGGTTATATTGATGATTATTATGGCTATGATTTCATTGGTAGTTTGTACACAGCGGTGACTCCAGATAATGATCCAGAAGATGAGTATGGTCATGGTACACATGTGTCCGGAATTATTGCCGCCGAAAATAACACCGTTGGGGTGCGTGGAGTGGCCTCGTCCGCTACGATTATGCCGGTAAAGGTATTAGATTCTAGTGGTTATGGCTATGACAGTACCATTGCTGATGGCATTCATTACGCAGTAGATAACGGAGCCAATATTATAAACTTAAGTTTGGGTACTGCCATGGCTTCCAATACCATGAAAGCCGCCATTGATTATGCTGAAACCAATGGTGTATTAGTAGTGGCGGCGGCTGGTAATAGTTACAGTTACACCATACCGTCTTATCCAGCGGCCTATGCTTCAGTAGTATCGGTTGGTTCAACGAATGAAGATGGTTATAAATCAGATTTCTCGAATTGGGGTAAAGTCAACGTTATCGCTCCAGGTGAAAGTATATCATCTTCCATTCCTGGTAATAAATACGAAAAATATTCCGGTACTTCGATGGCGTCACCACATGTGGCCGGGGTAGCGGCTTTAATTATGCAAAAGTTTAGTACCACCAACCCACGCGCTGTGCGGCAAATTTTGCAAAATACCGCCGATGATTTTGGTTCAATTTCTGGGGTTGATTATTTATCCGGTTACGGTGCAGTGAATGCGTTAGATGCAACTGGTACACAGACGGCTTCGGCTATATTATATGCTGACACCGGTACATTGGTAACAGATGGTAGCGCTATTGCTAATTTAACAGTCTCAGTACGTGATGCCTCTAATGCAGCCGTAGTGGGAGATACAATTAGTTGGTCAACTTCCGCCGGTACACTTTCAACTAGTAGTTCAACCACCGATGCGAATGGTTTAGCCACCATTACCTTAACAGCAGACGATGTAACCGGTTTAGTCACCATAACAGCCGATCCAGCCACCACGGCAGTGGCTAGCCTGCAATTGGCCTTATTAAGCGATGTGCCGACGGTCACGACAGTTGGATTACAACCAATTACTACTTCAGACAGTGGTGACGTTTTATTGCCAGCCACTAATGACAAACCAACTGGGGGTGACAGTAATGGTGATACCACTAGTGATATTGCTTCTTTTACCAATCAATTTGCGGCCGGTGATGATGTTACCATGTGGGCGTATGTTACCGAACATGATATAGAAGCCCATGATGTTACTCTCACCTATAGTGTAACTGATCCTGACGGCACAGCTGTAGCAGATTTATCCGGAACCTCAGCACAACTAGCTGTGGGATTGGATTATTATGGCATGTTCTATCTTCCACAAACTTCCTGGACATCTATTCCATTAACCATTCCAGCTGAAGCTGTCAGCGGAGAGTATACTATTTCCATCACAGCCACCGAGGATGACACCAGTGAAAGCAGTACGCACACAGGCAAATTTTGGGTAGGTGAGGGGCCGAAAGTACTAGTAGTGGATAATGACGGTTATTGTTATGATGCACCAATTGAAGGTTTATCCTACGGCGGTGCAACACATTGTGTTGGGGCAGCCGATAGAATAGTGACGGCGTTAGACAACTTAGATTATAACGCAATGGTGTGGAATGTGACGAAATTGGGCACCCCGGCGGCTGATGTCATGTCACAATATCCAGTAGTGATTTGGTTAGATGCCACTTTTTCACCGGGTGATACTACCGCTATGCAGTCTTATTTAGATGCCGGCGGAAATATGCTGATATCATCGGAATCATTAGCCAGTTCGTTAGGTGCGCCGAGTGACTTTGGTTGGAATTATTTGCATGCCCAGTATGTTTCGACAATTTATGAACCAGCTACCGTGGTTGGCACAACAACCTATTCGATTGATCCATATGTTATTTCCAGTTCTGGCACGCACGCCAATTATTCCGTGGATGAATTAACCGTGAACACGGCTGATGATGCTGAGAGTATCTTTAACTACACGTTAGGTAAAGGGGTTGATAAATCAGCCGGCGTACAGGTGGATAATGATACTTATCGGTTAATGTATCTCAGTTTTGGCATCGAAGGTATTAATGATTCCGGTACAGCCACCTTGGATAATTTTCTCAGTGGAGCCATGTCTTGGTTGCGCGGTACTAAACCAACGATTAGTTCAGTCCGAAGTAACAAATTCACCAACAGTAAAGATCGCACCATTACGATTCATGGTACTAATTTTCAAAAAGTTGGCACCACTAAAGTTAAATTACGTCAGAAATTATTAAATGATGTAGTAGTAGAAAGTAGAACTAAAATCACCGCTACTGTACCAGCTGGCATGGGGGCGCGCCGGTATAGCGTAAAGGTTGTTAATCCGGATGGTCGAAAAGTAACGCGTGCCAATGCAGTACGCATCACCAGTGGTGGTCTGTATGTGGGCAGTCTCTCGACCAATTTTGTGTCTAATAACGTTGAACGTGACATTACCCTAACCGGACAACACTTCAAGCATAATGCCACCGTCTGGATTGGTAAAACTCAGTTGAGTAATGTGACCTGGAATGATTCCACCTCTCTAACTGCGAAGGTTCCGGTGGCATTTAAGTCAGGTTCGTATACTGTTAAGGTAAAGAATCCCGCTGGGACAGTGGCTAGTAAAAAACATTTTATCGTGCGGGTTGGTTTTACCAAAGATCTCAATCTCAATGATGTTGATAAAGAAATTACCGCTTTAGAAAAACGTTTGAAAAAGGCCAATTATTTTACCGGTCAGCCAGACAAAACCTTCGACGGAAAAACTGAGGAAGCCTTACTGCATTATCAAACGGACAACACCTTAAGCATCAGCGGTAAACTTGATGCTAATACCAGATTATATCTCAATACCAACTAATGATTGCGTGTACCTTCGAAAATAATAACACAGCCAATTTGAGGCATGTCGTAGTTGATGCCCTCATGATTAAGGAAAGTAAGATTCTACTGGTGAAGCGCGCTGACCATCTGCGGGCTGGCGGTAAATGGGCCATCCCGGGTGGTTATGTAGAGCGTGACGAAACCACTTTAGAAGCGATTATGCGTGAAGTATTGGAAGAAACTGGCTACACCAGTGAAATAGCCGAATTACTCACCGTGCTCGATACGCCAAACCGTGCCGGTGATGATCGACAAAATGTTAGCTTTGTGTTTATTGTTAAACCCATTGAAAAAATTCATGAACCAGATGATGAAGTGACCGCTGTGCAATGGTTTGATCTGGATAAATTACCAGATAAAGCCGATATGGCCTTCGATCATTTAGAGATTATTTGGGAATATCGTTTAGGGAAAGATAATGAAACTAGACAAACCGATTAAATAATGTTACTTTGACGCCCATATGCCTGAGGCGTCGTCATATACAATACCGCTCAGTGTGCAACGTTTGGTCAAAGCGGCCAAGCGCGAAACGGCACACCGAAAAGATATCGAGGTATTACCCAAATTCAAAATTACTGAAGCCATCAGCCGGTTGGCTTTTGTGTATGAAAAAGTGCGTAATGCCCTAGATTACAAAGAGGAACATTTGTTGATTAAATCTACTATTGTTCGGATTTTAAAACGCCGGTTTGTTCCCGGAGTAGAGCCAACCTCAATTGCGAAGCCCCTCATTGTTGAACTGATCCGGGGTGGTTATATTAGGAACAATACACTGCCGGAAATTGTCATCGGAGATGTCGAGAAAGTTTTGGTGAAGTATGCCAATTTTTTAGGTCAAGCCATACCTGCCTTAGAAGGTCGGCAACGCGAGGAGACTTTTGATTGGTGTATTACCATGTTGGCTTGTGAAATTGAAGAAGTGTTACTGCCATCGCCGCACAAAGATGGCATGATTGAGTTTTTTTATACCACCATGTTGGAACGGATTGATATTTTATCCAAACGAATTACCGAAGATGAACGTAAAGTATTAATCTACACCGCTGTTTTAAAAGCCTATCCGCAGTACGATGTTGATTTAACATCCTATAATTTATTACGGTTTTTTTATCCGGATTGGAAAGAGGGGAATCCAGACACGGTTAAACGGGTAGCCCGAAATGTATTGAATGTGCAAGCGACGATTGCTAAACAAATTGCCCATCCGTTGGAAGAAAAATTGATCCGGCAGATGCGTAAAATCAATATCATCTTTGTGGTATTGTCTGATTGGTTACTGAAAACCGAAGATCCCATGGTGATTTTACAAAATCCAGACAAACTTACTGAAGTAATTGAAGAGGCGACTAATCAACGGTATAAAGAAGTAAAAACAAAATTAAGACGAACCAGTTTGCGCAGTATTATTTACATTTTTGTCACTAAAATGTTTTTGGCCTTAATTGTTGAATTACCTTACGATTTACTAGTTTACGGTCATCTAAATTATATGCCGCTGGGGGTCAACATTGTTTTTCATCCCTTATTATTATTTGTGATTGCTTTGGCAGTGCACATTCCGGCCAAAGAGAATACCTTAAAGATTATCGAGGGTATAAAAGATCTCGTTTATAGTTATCAAGGAAAAGATATTGTTTATCGCATTCGGCCGGCCACGGCACGCAATTGGTTTGCCAATGGTTTATATACTCTATTTTATTGGTTAGCTTTCTTAATTACGTTTGGTGGTTTAATCTTGGCGTTAATGGCGGTGCATTTCAACTGGCTCGGGATCGCTTTATTCCTGGTGTTCTTAACTTTGATTAGTTTCTTTGGTTTACGGGTCCGCCAAATGGCCAAAGATTTAGTGGTGTTAGATAAACGCGATAGCTTGCTCAGTGCCATTATCGATTTCTTTTCCATTCCAATTGTGCGCTCCGGGCGCATGCTCTCAGTTAATTTTTCGAAAATAAATATCTTTGTCTTTATCTTAGATGTCATCATTGAAGCCCCATTTAAATTGATCGTCGATGTGTTTGAAGATTGGTTTGCCTACATGCGCGAGAAGCGCGAAGAGATTTACGATTAAAGTTGTGCTATACTGATACCTATGAAAGTAGTCATCAGCGGCCTACAAAAACTCGAGCTGGCTCGGTATATCAAGCAGCATTATCCTAAAGATATACAAATAGTTAAATCCAAGCCGGATTTTGTGTTGTGTTATGGTGGTGATGGTACTTTACTATATGCCGAGCGCCATTATCCCATGGTACCGAAGGTGATGATTCGGCATAGTCGCGTGTGTCAAGCGTGTGCCCGCACTGCTCCTGAAGTTATTTTGCGTTTACTGGTACGAGGGCAATATAGTTTACAAGAACAAACCTTACTGGAAGCCAAGTATAATCAACAAACCATTTATGGTTTAAATGATATTGTGGTCGCACATGCTTCCGCAAATAGTGGTTTGCGCTATCATGTTTGGATAGATCACGAACCATTTGGTGATGAGATGTTAGGTGATGGTGTAGTGGTATCTACTCCACTAGGTAGTGCCGGATATTTTCAAAGTATTACGCATAGCACCTTTAAACAAGGCATGGGTGTAGCCTTCAATAACTCAATTGCTCCATTAAGTCATTCGATACTACCGGTAGATTCAATAATAAAAATTCGCGTGGATCGTGGGCCAGCTTTATTGGTGAGTGATAACGATGACAGAATTATCACCGTGCCAGATCGGGATACTGTCACGATTCGTCAATCGCATCGGTCAACTTTACTGGTATTTTTTTCAGGCAAAGCTAATAAACGTTATAATATCGGGATTGGAGAAAATCGTGTACCACTGTGTGTTTGTCAAATGTGCGGTAAGCTGATTAAGCCATGATTAGGTTGGTTACCAGTAATCCGCTCAAGGCACTAGAAATTAGTCAGGCCTTGAAACCGTATGGCATTGGCCTTAAACCTGAAGCCATAGAAATAGATGAAATCCAAAGTTTATCGATTGAAGCAGTAGTGCGGCATAAAGTTGAACAAGCCTATAATCTAATAAAGGCACCAGTGTTAGTCGATGATACTGGTATTTTTTTTACTGGTTATAAACAGTTTCCCGGTGTGTTATCGCGCTATGTAGCGATGAGTTTAGGGTTTAAGGGTTTGTTTAAACTAATAAAGTCTGGCCAGCACGCCTATTTTTGTAGTTACATCGCTTTTAAAGCCTCAGCTCGAGCTAAGCCGGTGGTGTTCAGGGGAGTTTGTCGAGGTCGATTAGTGCGAACGATTCGTGGACCACGAAAAATAACCATGCCGTATGATAATATATTTATTCCCACTGGGGATAGCAGGACGTTTGCTGAAATGGGGGTAACGGATAAACAAAAGTACGATCATCGCGCCAAAGCCGTGCGTTTATTTGCCAAATATTATCAACAACACTATTTATGAAAATAACTTTTCTCGGCGCTTGCCACATGGTGACAGGCTCGCAGTATTTACTGGAACAAGATAACACCAAATTGCTCGTCGATTGTGGCATGATTCAAGGAGAACAATTTACGGATGATAAGAACTATGACAAATTTGCCTTTGATCCCAGTGGCGTGGCAGCCATTTGTGTGACACACGCGCATATTGATCATTGTGGACGCATCCCGCGTTTGGTGCGCGAAGGCTTCCAAGGAAAAGTGATCGCCACCTTACCGACGTTAGATTTAGCTGCTCTCATGTTGGAAGATAGCGCGCATGTAATTCAATTAGACGCCGAACAAGCTGGTTACCCACCACTCTATACGGCCGAAGATGTTTTAGCGACCACCGCTTTGTTTAATGGTGTAAAGTATCATGAGCCAGTCACCGTGGGGCCATTTAATATAGAATTTTTTGATGCTGGGCACGTGTTGGGTTCAGCCTTTATTAAAATAACTGCTGGTGGTAAAAGCATAATCTTTTCTGGCGATGTTGGTAATCCACCGGTGCCGTTACTAAAACCAACTGAACCCCTACCCCAGGCTGATTATATGGTAATGGAATCAACTTATGGTCAACGCGCCCATGAACCCGGCCGCGAACGTAAATTATTACTGTCTTCAGCCATCTACGAAACTATCACCATGAAAGGGACATTATTGATTCCAGCTTTTGCGCTAGAGCGCACCCAAGAAATTTTGTATGAACTTAATGGTTTGGTAGAAAATAAAGAAATTCCACCAGTGCCAATTTTCATTGATAGCCCACTAGCCATCAAAGCCACGAGAATTTATCCTAAATATAACGATTGGTTTAATCAAGAGACACAGTATTTGCTAGAGAAAGGGGACGATGTGTTTAAATTTAATGGGTTAAAGTTTACTACAACCAGCGAGGAATCTCGTGCGATTTTACATGTGAAGGCGCCCAAAGTTATTCTGGCTGGTTCCGGCATGATGCAAGGCGGTCGCGTACGCTTTCATGCTAAAAATTATTTACCCGATGCCAATAATCAATTATTAATTGTTGGTTATCAAGTGAAAGGTTCTTTGGGTCGACAATTATTAGACAAAGCCAGAGAAGTTACCATCGATGGTGATCGCGTACCCGTGCATGCCAAAGTACGCGCCATCGGAGCCTATTCCGCCCACGCCGATCAACCCAAGTTAGTAAATTGGGTGCATACTATGCCTAACAAACCGCAACACATTTGGTTAACTCACGGCGAACCAGAAAATGCCGAAATTCTCGCCGGTGTTCTCCGCCGCCGCGGTCAAACCGTCAGCCTGCCAGAAATTGGACAAAGTGTTGAACTTTAGATATACTATCTATATAATTAGTATTAAAAATCAAATTATGGCCAACAAAGGTTCTCTCGTATTAGGTACAACATTAGGAGTCGGTGCAGTTTTAGCCGCTGGAGTAGCAGCGTATTTTTTTGGACAGACCAAATCTGGTAAATTGACTGCCAAAAAAATTAAAGATACTGCGATTGATTTATCGAAAGATATTAGTAAACGCGTGCATGTTATAAAAAAGATTAGTCAAAAAAAGTATGATGAAATTGTGGAGCAAGTTGTCGATGAATATGCGGCACAAAAGAAAGTTGGTACCGGTACGGTAAAATCTCTAAAACGTGATCTTAAAACCCATTGGAAACTAGTGCAGCGCGAACTGAAGCGCAAGTAGTTCAGTACACTATAACCGGAGACGTCCAGCCGCATCGTGGGCGAGGACGTCTTTTAGGTGTACCGACTTTGAATATACCCGTAACGGCATCTATTCCAGACGGTGTTTATGCCGGCTTTGTTTTGAAAGAGACACATAAATTTTCGGCCGCCATTTTTATTGGTGCGGCCATTACTTTTAATGAAACCGAGCGTCAAGCTGAGGCGCACATTCTTGATGGTAGTGTTGATATTACTGGTCGAGTTGAATTTCGTTTAACAAATTTTATTAGAGCCAATCAAGCTTTTTCTGATGGTGAGAGTTTGCAGAACCAAATGCAGCTTGATATTAAAGCTATAAAATTATGTTTACAGGCATAGTAAAAGAACTGCTCAGCATTAAATCTATTCAACACGGTGATGTTTTGACAGTGACATTGACTAAACCGAACTGGGGTGAAGTTACGGTTGGAGAAAGTATTTTATTAAATGGGATATGTTCTACTATAACGTTAATTACAGATAGTTCTTTCACAGTAGAATATATGGCCGAAACTATGAAATTAACTACAGTATCTAGTTGGCGCGTTGGAGATAAAATTAATGCTGAACCGGCTTTAACTTTAACTACGCCTTTATCTGGTAATTTGGTTTATGGACATATTGATGGTGTTGGAAATGTATTAGCAAATAATGCGAACTTAACACTACAATTACCGAAAGAGTTCATGGAATATATTATACTCAAAGGAAGTCTGACAATAGATGGTGTAAATTTAACAATATCATCAATCAATGATGATCGAGTGTCAGTTAGTTTAATACCTCATACAAAAAAAACTACCACCCTAAGTAGACGGTTAGTGGAGGAACTGTGTAATATCGAACTGGATTATATTACGAAGGTGATTGTGTCACAGGTAAATCGAAGAAAAACGTAGTCCCGATATTTTCTTCAGATTCAAACCAAATTTTGCCGTTGTGTTTGGCAACAATATCTTTGGCTAAAAATAAACCTAAACCGCTGCCTTCAGTAATAATCTTTAACACGTTGGGCGCGCGAAAGAATTTAGTAAATACTTCCGCTTGTGATTTTTTCGGAATACCAATGCCATGATCACGAATTGAGCCATGAATTGTGTTACCATGTTTGCTTAAAGAAACCTCAACACTGCCACCTGTTTTTGAATATTTAATGGCATTATCAATGAGATTGTTTATGGCCATACTAATTTTTTCAACATCAACTTCTGTTAGTAAGGCACCGGCTGGTTCATGAATTAAATTAACAGTGACCGTTTGATTTTTGGCTAATTGGGCTAAAGCGGTAATTTGATCCTGACAAATTTTTACCAGGTCGGTATGGACAAATTTATAAGTAAAACGTTGTTCTTCAATTTTAGTAACATCCAACAAATCATTAATCAACAAGATCATACGATTAATATTTTCCAGAGCATTACCCATGTGGTGTTTTTGTTGCTCGGATAAATCACCCATATCGCCGTCATACAACATTTGACTCACCCAACGGATGCCAGACATCGGGGTGCGTAATTGGTGCGCCGCAATCGAGAGAAATTCAGATTTTTGGCGATCCAGTTGTTTGGTTTTTTCCAATTCTTCTTCGAGGGCCGCCTGGCTCTTTTGAATATTCTCAGCCATGGTATTAAACGTTTTGGCAAATAATCCTAGTTCGTCATTATGAGTGATAGTAACACGGTGAAATTCACCCTTACCAAAGGATTGCACCGCGGCTGTTAATTTTCGAATCGGCTTAGTAATATTGTTAGAAACAAACAACCAGACAAATATTATTACGATCACCACAAAAACTAACACCCCAAACAGATAATATTGCGTTTGGTTAACAGTTTTGGAAATGGTATCACCAGTTTCAGTCACTTGAGCGGTGGTTTGATCGGTAATCGTCGTTTCGACAAAATTATTAAACTCAGCGCGTGAGGTATTTAGTTTGGCTAATTGTTTACTGATATCCTCAGACGGTGCCTCACTTTCATATAAAGTGACTAAACTATCGGCTTGATTATATATATCCAGCAGTTTATCGTTGAATTTTTGCGTAAACTCAAAATCGGCACTAGTTTGAGATAATTGAAAGAGGCGATATTCGGTTTGAATGGCTTGATTAAAATGTTCCTGATACAGAGTTTTACTTGTTGGATCACCCGTGGTGATATAGGTATACACCGCTAGCATACCCACGTGGACATCATCTTTTAGTTCGGCTGTAGTTACCACACTAGGGAAGGAATAATCCTGAATGGTGGTAAAGGTATTTCTAAAATCTAAGACGGTAGTAAAAGTAAACGCCCAGGAGTTAACAATCAGTATGACTAAAACAACAAATATAGCTAAAATCTTTGTGGTTACCTTAATGTCTCGAAACATGTGATAAAGTATACCGTAAATATATCTAATATGCTACACTGTAATCTATGTTTGCTAATGAATCAGCTCCGCTAACTAAACCGGGTGTACCGTTAGCGGATCAAGCGGCCATGGAATCGTTTAGACGCACCGGTTTAACAACCAGTCAGAAAATTATTATTGTTGTGATATCTGTTTTGGTGTTGGGTAGTTTAATTGGCGGTGGTATTTGGTTGTACATTGAACTTGATCCATTTCAAGAGATCCCGTCAGTCACGCCAGTGAATAACACAAATAATACCAATAATAGTAATTCCTCTATTCCATTACAGGAGCTTGATACGGATAAAGATGGTTTGCGAGACATCGATGAAAAGCGTTATGGCACCGATCCACTCAAGGCGGATACGGATGGTGATGGTTTTACTGACAAAGAAGAAATAGATAATGGCTACAATCCGAATGGTCCGGGTCGTTTGGTTAAATAGCCTTGGTTTATTTTTTCTACCATTGGTTGTTTTTGCACAACAGCCAGTCACTAAGATAACACTTGATCAAGGTAGCAGAACTTCTGGCTATACTTTAGAGCGCGGTCGATTAGATTTAGGTATTCAAGCCAATAGTTTGCAAACCGCCACTAAAGCGTGGGTGCGGCGCGTGAAAAATTTCCCGGTTTTACCTGACACCTTAAAACAAATTTCACCGGTTTATAGTTACACCATTCAAGACGAATCTAATTGGATAAATGAACCCTTACAATTTCAGTATCATCTCAAGGGTAAAAAATATCAGTATGATCGCTTCTTTTATTATTATAATACCGGCAGTCAAACTTGGGTTAAATTGGATTCTCAAGTTAGCCAAGCTGATCAGACGGTCACAGCCCAATGGGGTGCCTTAAATTCTTTAGTGGTAGTGGCAGCTGACACGACGGATCCGTTTAATGAGTTTGGCGCTATTGACGCGGCGGCGGCGATTGCCATCGATGCTGATACTGGTACGGTGTTATATAACCATAATGCCGACACCCAACGTTCAATGGCGTCGATGACAAAATTAATGACCGGTTATGTGTTGTTTAATGACGGTGTCGATTTGGATAAGGTGGCGACCTATCATAGTAGTTATGATAAAGAAGGGGCTTTCTTACGCGTGACTGAGGGTGAAACTATGACCATGGATAATTTAATGAATGCGATGCTAGTTGGTTCAGCGAACAATGCCGCTTATGGTTTAGTGGGTAATGCCGGTTATTCAGTATCTGATTTTGTTAATAAGATGAATGATACTGCTGAGGAACTTGGTTTAACTGCTACAGTGTTTACCGACCCATCTGGCTTAGATGTGGGCAATATCACTACCGCCAGTGACTATGCCAGATTTATGAATCTGGCCTTACAAAATGATGACATTGCCGCCATCACAGCCACACCATATTACCAATTTACTACCATCAATTACGGTAATTTTCACGATTTTAATAATACCAACAGTTTAATGTTGACTAGTAACTTGGATATTACCGGTAGCAAAACTGGTTTTATTTATGAAGCATTGTATTGTTTAGCGATGCGTGTGCACGATGGAGATCACAATATCATTGTAGTAGTGATGGGGGCGTCGACCTCTTGGACACGCTTCAGTGAAGCGGAGCGTTTAGCCGATTGGGCGCTCAGTGTGACAAAATAGCGGTGCACATCTACCTTATCGGTTAATTCCGGATGAAATGTTCCGGCGAGAATATTATTTTGTTGTACGAGCACAGGCATATCGTTGTGTGTCGCCAACACGTTAACACCAGCACCAATCCGAGTGATAATCGGCGCCCGAATAAATACACCGGATAAGTTGGGAAACATTTTAGATTGAATTAGTTCAGCAAAAGAATCTTGTTGTCGGCCATAAGCATTTCGTTTCACCGAAATGTCTATCAGTCCAAGAGAGGCAAGAATAATACAACCAGCACAGGTGCCATAAATAGGATAACCTGTTTTGGCATGTTTTATTATCCAGTTTTTTAAACCACTCGTGATTAATAATTTACTAATCGTAGTACTTTCACCGCCTGGTATAATTAAACTGGAAGTTTTTTCTATATCAGACACTGTTCGAACTGGCACACCATCAACCTTGAGTTTTTTTAAGGCCACTAAGTGTTCATAAAAATCACCTTGTAGTGCCAATACACCTATTCTAAATGCCACGGGATGATAACTTAGTTAAAGATTCAGTTATTTCTAATCCGGGCATCGGTTCACCTAAATCTTCAGATACCCGTGCTAACCAATCGGGATCATTATAATGAGTAGTAGCTTCTACAATGGCCTTGGCGCGTTTGGCTGGATTATTGGATTTATATATCCCGCTACCCACAAACACACCGTCTACACCTAACTGCATACACAAGGCAGCGTCGGCTGGGGTAGCAATGCCACCGGCCGCAAAATTCACGACTGGTAATTTCCCCAATTTTTGTATTTGCTCTAATAATTCTAACGGTACCCGATAATCTTTGGCTAGTTTTTTTAGCTGTGATTTTTTCAGCGTCTTCAGTACCTTCAGATCTTCAGCGATCCTTTTAATATGCCGCACCGCTTCAACAATATTACCGGTACCCGCCTCACCTTTGGTTCTAATCATGGCCGCACCTTCGTTGATTCGGCGTACAGCCTCACCTAAATCTCTGGCACCACACACAAACGGTATTTTAAAAGTAGTTTTATCAATATGAGAAAATGGGTCGGCCGGGGTGAGCACTTCAGATTCATCAATATAGTCTACTCCCAAGGCTTCAATAATTTGGGCTTCAACAAAATGACCGATTCTAACTTTGGCCATGACCGGAATTGTCACGGCTTTCATTATGGCTTTAATTAACTTTGGGTCACTCATTCTAGCTACACCGCCAGCCGCGCGGATATCAGCCGGAACGCGTTCTAAAGCCATCACGGCAGCCGCACCGGCTTGTTCGGCAATCTTGGCTTGGTCGGCTGTGACCACATCCATAATCACCCCACCTTTAAGCATTTGGGCCAGACCGGACTTGAGTTTAAATGTATTTTTTGCCATAGTCTGGGCATGACTATACCACAGTCAATTCAGAAAAACAACAAAATTGCCGTCGCCATGAGTGGCGGGGTCGATTCAGCTGTGTCGGCGGCGTTATTATTGCAGCAGGGCTACCAAGTAGAAGCCTTTTACATGAAGAATTGGTCCGATGAAGCCGATGCAGCGTATCGTGGTAAGTACGATCATTGCCCGTGGGAAGATGATGTGAAAGATGTTACCGCTATTTGTGCTCACTTAAAGATTCCGTTTCAAAGTATCAATTTTGAAAAAGAGTACCGTGATAAAGTGTTTCAATATTTCTTAGAAGAAACCAAAGCCGGACGCACACCTAACCCTGATGTAATGTGTAACACCCAAATAAAATTTTTATCGTTTTTAGATAAAATGATGACGCTGGGTTTTGATAAAATCGCGACGGGGCATTATTCACGAATCATAAAAAATCAATTGTTAAAGGGAACCGATCCGAATAAAGATCAATCATATTTTATTTACCATTTAGATCAAACTCAATTATCCAGAATATTATTTCCGATTGGGGGTTTATTAAAACCAGAAGTGCGTAAACTAGCGGAACAGTTTAAATTACCAGTGGCGACCAAACCTGACAGTCAAGGTTTATGTTTTATTGGTGATATTGATTTTCAAACTTTCTTAAAACAATATGTTAAAGCTGCACCTGGACCAATGGTTTTAACAGACGGTAAAATAGTGGGGGAGCATAAAGGTTTAGCCTATTACACCATTGGTCAGCGCCAGGGCATTGAAATTGGTGGTACTGGCCCATATTATGTGGTGGACAAACGTCTGTCTGATAACACTTTAGTAATCTGTCAGGGTAAAGATCATCCCAGTTTATTTTCCAACTGGTGTACGTTTAGCGATGAGCATTGGGTATCCGGCCTCAGACCAACCGACACATTTACGTGTTCCGTAAAAGTACGTTATCGCACTCCAGATGTTAAATGTAGTGTCAGTGGAAATAAAATAGACTTTGCCGAACCCGTTCGAGCCGTAACACCCGGCCAGTTTGCTGTGTTTTATGATGGGGATGTAGTATTAGGCGGTGGAGTGATAATTGAAAGAGAGATTAACTAGACGAAACCCTTATAATTCACTAAACTACCGCCATGATTACCTCTGAATCAATTAGAGCTAGTGAAAGAAAGAGGGACTTATTTATAAATCCAAATGGGCGAGAGCTATATAGTATAGTTGCGGTCGATGGAAAATTCGAAGTGTCGTTACCTGGCTTGATTGATAGCTCAAATGGTTCAATAGTTGGAACATGTCAAGAACGATTTGAAGATGAAGCGACAGCCAGAGCGCGCGTTGAAATATCAAAAAATGATGTGCGCATTGCAACCGAGCGTGCTTCATTAGATAAAACCTATGCCGGCGATCATTTTTTCAACATTAAGTTAGAAGCGGATGGCCGTTATAAAGTGACCGTACCGGGCGGAATAGATGAAACTGGCAGATATTATTTAGCTACAACCTCTTTTATTTTTGATACTTGGGATGAAGCCAAAGCCTATTTTTTAACAACAGTTGAAGCCGAAGAACGTGTCATTGATCATCCATTACTCAGACTACAACCTTCACCAGATAATACGATCGCTTTTTCAGAATTAAAGTCTTTTCATCCCCAGGTAGCTGCAGCGGAACAGGCTCATCCTATCCCTGCTTCAGTCGAAAAATATTTAATGAGCGACGGTCGTCTAGATGGAACTGCACCAAGCGCTAAAACTTATCAAGAAACAATTAAAGAAAGAGGTTGGGAAAAGAAACTATATAATTTTATTATAAAATATATAAAAGGGGAAGGAGCTGAAATTGCTAAAGGATTGGGGATAAAAGAATTAGATGCATTGTCGCCTAGTCAAGCCGTAGAATTAGCTACTAGTTTGGTAGTTGATTTAACGAAATATAAATGGAGTGATACTAAAGCTGAGCGGGGTGATTTAGTAGTCGGTCAAGATACTGTAGCTGATCAAAGTACAGTGTTACAGTTATTGCAAGAAGGTTTACAAAGACGAACCGACCCTACTTGGGAAGGTAATGGAGTGTGTCGGAATTTTGCCAGTGCTGTTAAAGGTGTGTTTGAGGCACTTAAAGCCAATCAAACTCAATATAATCGATTACGTAATACTTACGCTCTTTTTGAGCAGGGTGATGACTCTTTTGCTCCAGAACGAGATGATTATTTATCACATAATTTAAATAAAGTTGGGCACGCCTGGAATTCATTTGTGACCGTGACACGCGATGGATCAGCTAACTCCGTTATAACGGATGCTACGTGGGCAAAACGAGATCTGGATACAAAAAAAATTATCGGTTTAGATCATACTCTATTACGTATGGAGCCTGTCGTTAGAGCCGTTGCCCTTGATATGCCTCTGACTGCTCCGCATCATTCCGAGCAATTAAAAGATATTCTTGAATATTATATGGTGAAAATTGATGGCAGCAACGAAGCACCAGCTGAACTTCCTCCAGTTACTTCTTTGAGCGTTGCAGAACAAGATTATTATCGAAGTTTAGCCATTCAGCAGTTTGGAACCACCTATGATTTAAGTCAGGTAGAAGATAATCGTATCATAGCCATCGGACAACAGTTTTCTGCGAACATTATTCACGAACAAACCCGTGCCAAAGAACGCGTGTTTTTTACATCGAAGGTTGTTGAATTAATGCGACAACACGGTGTTCCAGCAGAATTGCCTGACGGACTAGCAGCGGCGATTAATGAACAATATCAAACCATCGCCGATAAGGCGGATCATACAGAAATAGAAATCGTGTACCAAATTGCCCAACGTGATCCTATTATAAATTTTCAAAAAATTATTCGATCCTATCTTAGAAGCGCATCACTCAGTGATTATCATGTTGATAAATTTATTTTTAAAGACAACACCTTACAAAAACAAGTGTATGAAGAATTGAAAGGACGCTCAGAGTTTGATCGCCTCTTAAAAGACAGCCCTAAATTTCGGACACGTTTACGTGAAGTTCTACCAGCATTATTGATTGATTTTTCTCCTGATATCAAGCCAGAAGATGCTGCCGAATTGCGATATCTAGTGCAACGATCCAGTGGATTACGCCACCTCGAACGAATGATTCGTCCCGGTAAGTCCTCGACGATCATTGAAAAAGCCCGCGAAATTTTGCGTAAATTAAACGCAGATAATTATGAAGCCATGACGGCTGCACTAGATGACTACACCATTATAAAACGATTTGATGAATTGCACAGTGCATTAAGAACAAAAAGACAATAAAGCTAGACGAAACCCTTATAATTCACTAAACTATCGCCATGATTACTTCACATGAAATAAGGCAGAAGTATTTAGATTTTTTTTCGAGTAAGAATCACGCCATTATTGGTTCGGCCTCGTTGATTCCGGACAATGATCCAACGGTGTTGTTTACCACGGCCGGTATGCACCCATTGGTACCGTATTTAATGGGGGAACCACATCCGGCAGGGGTGCGTTTAACTGATGTGCAAAAATGTGTGCGCACTGGTGATATTGAAGAAGTCGGTGATCGCTGGCATCTAACTTTTTTTGAAATGTTAGGCAATTGGTCGTTAGGCGATTATTTTAAAAAAGAAGCCATCACTTGGAGTTTTGAATTTTTAACCAGCAAAGACTGGCTCGGCATCCCAGTGGAGCGGTTATCGGTTAGTGTGTTTGCCGGTGACGCCGATGCCCCGCGTGATGATGAATCAGCTATTTTATGGCGCAACCTAGGTATTCCCGATGAACGCATTTATTTTTTTCCCAAAGCGCAAAATTGGTGGGGTCCAGCTGGTGTGACCGGCCCATGTGGACCAGACACCGAAATGTTTTATGATGTCGGCATAGAAAAATGTAAACCCGAGTGTGACCCAAGTTGTTCGTGTGGTAAGTATGTGGAAATTTGGAATGATGTGTTCATGCAGTATTCAAAAACGGCCGATGGAAAATTTGAACCGCTTAAACAAAAAAATGTTGATACCGGCATGGGCTTAGAACGCGTCACCGCTGTGCTCAATGGTTTAGACGAGGTGTATAAAACCGATTTGTTTGTCCCAATCATGGATAAAATCAATCAACTGGCCACCACCCACGGGGATACTTCAAAGGAAATAATCTGCGATCACGTTCGCGCTGCTACATTTATGATTTGCGATGGTGCCTCACCTTCAAATATCGATCAAGGTTATGTATTGCGTCGTTTAATTCGCCGCGCTATTCGTCATGGACGTAAATTAGGTATCAAAGGTTATTTTTTACAAGACCTAGCCGACATCGTTATTGATATGTTCAAACAATATTATCCGAAATTTAATGATTTACGTTCCGAAATCAAACTAGAGTTAGTTAATGAAGAAGAAAAATTTGCCAAGACTTTAGAAAAAGGGGAAAAACAGTTCGATAGGCTCACTGTAAACATTCCTCGTGGTGGAGTTATGTTGGGGGAGCATGCTTTTCATCTCTTTGATACGTATGGTTTCCCCTTAGAATTTACTCAAGAAATGGCCAAAGAAAAAAACCTGACGATAGATGAAGATGGCTTCAATGATTTTTATAAACAACACCAAGAGCAATCCCGCGCTGGTGCCCAAAAACGGTTCAAAGGTGGTCTAGCCGATGCCTCCTGGGAAACCATCCGCGGTCACACCGCCACACACTTATTGCAAGAATCCCTCCGCCGCATCCTCGGTCCGCATGTCTACCAAAAAGGTTCCAACATCACCCCGGAGCGTCTCCGTTTCGATTTTTCCCACCCCGAAAAAATGACCACTGAACAACTTAAACAAGTTGAAGACATGGTCAACGAACAAGTTAAACGTGCTTTGCCGGTGCATTATGAAATCATGAGTGTGGAAGAAGCCCATAAGCTGGGAGCCATTGGTTTATTCGATAGCAAGTACGACGTCAAAGTGAAAGTCTACATCGTTGGTGATTTCTCCAAAGAATTCTGCGGTGGCCCGCATGTGAACAATACTCAAGAGGTTGGTCACTTTAAGATCCTGAAGGAAGAAGCTTGTTCCGCTGGCGTGAGGCGGATTAAGGCGGTGGTGGAGGAGAGTTAATATTTATGGGAATCAAGCAGGGAACTATCGGTGAGATTATTGAGACTGAGACAAAACTGGTTCTCGAAGGGAAAGTACGATATGACGAGCATTTTCTAAATGCATCAAACTTAAATACTCTCCTAAATACTTTTTTGAAGTCAGTTAGCCCCAAACTAGGAGTTTTTGTAATTTTTCTGTCACAGATTAGAAAACATCACACACTTGCCCTATTCTCCGCACTTAGGTTGCATCACACGCAAGCCATGATGGACTTACGTCAGGTTTTGGAAGCCGGTACATGTGCTGCTTATGCAATTGCCAATCCGTCGGTTGATGGTTTTGCTGATTACGATGAACAAGGAATACTGAAAGCATCAGACGCACTAAAGAATAAAAGGTACAAATGGATCACAACGTATCATCGTGACGGTTCTAACCACATACAGAAAATTAAGGATCATATTAATTCGACCACTTCACATTCAAATATTATCTATGCTATGAAAACATTCAGTTTCAATAGAGTTGCAGGGCAATTTGATACACCCTATTTTGATTTAGAGGATGAGTTACATGTCAAATCTGATTTGTGGTTGGTGGGAAATATCGCGATGGGCTTAATGGATTTATTTGATGACATAAACAATAACTCTCAAGAAATGCAATTTATAGATAGTTTTATTCCTAGGCTCAAAGAATTAGGACAGCAGAATCAGAAGCTGAAGGATGAATTATCAACTGACCCACGTTTTCACTATTAGAAAATGTAACATTTTCCAATTTGGATCATATAGCCAAAGGTGGTGATGTTATTCTAAAATGAGTTTTATGGCCTATATAAAAAAATATCTTAATTCTCTATCAGCTTATGGTGTATCTGGGAAGGATTTTGAGAATCAGAAGGAAAAGCTAACAAAGAAATTTGGTCAACCTGCATCTGATGGTGACACATTATGGTCATTGTTTAATTTAGTAATTCTTAAAACCACTGACCTGCAAGATCAAAAAATGATTTATTTCACAATGGCTCTGTATCTGAATGAGGAAGGAAAAGACAGTTTTAAAGAAAATGCTGCTGCCGCAAAATTGGAATTGCAAATACTTAAGGAACTGGGCTGTGAAAAAGTGGAGATTTTATGTAATTCAGGTTGCATTCACTGTAATATTAATAGCGGTAAAATATTTGATTTGAAAGAGGCTTTTGAAAATATGCCAATACCAAATCCACGTTGCACTTATGATATGAATCAAAATGGCAAACCATTTTGCAGATGCACATATTTGCCGGTAGTTAATAGATAGGAAACCACTCACCCCATTCCCACCAATTTAACGGAAATAACTATTCAATAACTTTTTACTTAGTAACACTGTATGAAGTGGATATATAAAATCACATATCCAAACGGGAAAATCTATGTTGGTAAAGATTTGACCGGGACTTTTAGATACTTCGGTAGCCCTGATAGTAAAATACTTGAGCAAGATTTTTCAGACACTGATAAAAAAGATTTTACTATTCGGCGAGAAATTCTTTGGCAATCTGAAGATGCACCTGATGAGGAAGTAAATAAAATTGAGGTTGATTATATAAAAAAGTTAAAATCCAATGATCCGTCGGTGGGTTATAATCGATGGCCAAAGTTCAAAAAATAAACCCCCACACCATCCATCCCACCCCAACCAGCTTCAGTGTAATAAAACCCTTTAATCTATGCAAGAAATCCGCGATTGACTATACTACACCTAATGGACATCCCTAGCTGGTATGCACAATTGATTAAACCCACCTGGGCGCCGCCAACCTGGTTATTTGGCCCAGCGTGGACGGTGCTGTACGGATTGATTGCCATTTCGTTTGGTACAGTATTTTGGATGGTCTGGAAGAAACAATTACCGCGGATGATGGCCGTACCATTTGTGTTGAACCTGATCTTTAATGCTGTCTTCACTCCAATTCAGTTTGGCCTAAGAAGCAACTGGCTGGCAGCCGTGGATATTCTCCTAGTGCTCAGCACCCTCATTTGGTGTATGGTAGTCATTTATCCCCGGATACGATGGGTGGCGTATGTTCAGATACCCTATTTGTTGTGGGTGACATTCGCGACCATATTGCAACTCACGATTACGTATTTAAATTGGTAGGGATTTAACCCATGCTAACTAATAAGCCAATTTTGGCTTAAAACGGCCTTTACAATAGCCTT
Organism: Patescibacteria group bacterium; assembly: GCA_041665365.1. NCBI lineage: Bacteria > Patescibacteria group bacterium. The sequence continues at coordinate 71,636 of JBAYIY010000001.1, read as the reverse complement.
TTTTTGGGGTAAGATTTGGTTATGAAATCTAAAAAAGAAGCCATTGCCTTATTTCAAGGTAGCCAGATCAGACGCCATTGGGACGCAGACAAAGAATTGTGGTACTTTTCGGTTATTGACGTGGTTCGTGTCCTAACTGACAGTGTTGATGCTAGGAAGTACTGGAATAAGCTGGCAGAACGACTCCGTAAAGAGGGAAGTGAGTTGGTGACAAAATGTCACCAACTGAAATTGCAGTCATCAGACGGTAAGTATTACATAACTGACGCAGCTGATACCGAAACTATGCTCCGACTAATTCAATCCATTCCCTCACCAAATGCTGAGCCGTTTAAACTTTGGTTGGCACAGGTAGGGTATGAACGTTTAGAAGAAACGGCTGATCCAGAATTAGCTATCAGTCGAGCTTTAAAAACCTATTTAAAAAAAGGCTATAGCCCGGATTGGGTGAACCAACGGCTGAAGAGTATTGAAATCCGCAAAGCCTGGGCAACGCTCGCAAAGATATCGAAACCAAAACTGGCCAACGAGTGCTAACCAAAAAAAATGCCAAATCACTTAATAAGCTGATAGGTAAGCCGGTTATCCACAGGCTTGACAAAAGTTAAGTTGACAGGTCAATTCAGCCTACGTATACTATTGTCTGCTTGTCGAAATACTCGAATTTGCCAAGAAATTGACAATATCTATCAAAAGTTCGACCAAGCTCGTTTTTTAGCAGTATTTTTTTAATGCCAAATCATTCAAACACTTCACGCCCAGCACCAGTACAACCTCAACCAGGCAGTGGCGCACCGCGCTCTACCAAAAAAGGGTTTATTGAGATGCAAGGTGAGGTGACTGAAATGCTTCCGAATGCCATGTTCCGGGTAATACTGGACAGCGGGCATGAGATATTAGGTATTCTGTCGGGGAAAATGCGTATGCATCGGATCAAAGTTTTGCCCGGTGATCGCGTGACGCTCGAGATGACCCCGTATGATTTAACTAAAGGTAGAGTAATTTATCGACACTAAAGATTTCCTTATTAGCATGAAAGTTAGATCCTCAGTCAAAGCCATCTGCACATCTTGTAAAGTGATCCGCCGTCAAGGTCGAGTTCATGTGATTTGTAAAACAGCTAAACATAAACAACGTCAAGGCTAATCTTATGGCAGTACGTATTACCGGTGTTACCCTCCCAAATGAAAAACGCATTGAAGTGGCGTTATCATACTTATACGGAGTAGGTATTCCATTATCCAAAAAAATTCTTAAGGAAGCGAAGATCAATCCTGATACGCGCGCCAAAGATTTAACCGAAGCTGACGTGAATGCCATTAAAACCATGATTGATAAGATGGGCATCGCTGTGGAAGGTGATTTACGTCGCGAGATTTTTGCTAATATTAAACGCTTGAAGGAAATTGGCAGTTATCGGGGTAGTCGTCACATTCGGCATTTACCGGTGCGCGGGCAATCGACCAAAACTAATAACCGCACTGTGCGTGGTAACAAACGCCACACTATGGGATCCGGTCGTAAGATTGCGGCTCAAAAAACATAATTAACAACAATTAAGTTCAATAAATCTACTACAAATTATCTCATATTATGGCCGAAGCTGTTCTAAAAAAGAAGAAAAAAAAGAAGCGATCCCTTGCCAAAGGGGCGATTCACGTGTTATCGACGTACAATAACACAATTATTAATATTACTGATTCGGCTGGAAATACTGTGGCTCAAGGTAGTGCTGGACAATACGGCTTTAAAGGACCAAAGAAATCAACGCCTTATGCTGCGGGTGTGGTACTGAAAGAAACTTTAGAGAAAGTTAAAGAAACTGGCTTAAAAGAAGTGCAAGTATTTGTTAAGGGTATTGGCAGTGGTCGCGATGGAGCCTTGCGCGCCATTACAGCGGCCGGTTTAACCATTTCCGATATCAAGGATATTACTCCGATGCCACACAACGGCTGTCGCCCTAAAAAACCACGTCGCGTTTAATTATTGTATTACCTATGGCACGAAATCTCAAAGCAAAATGTAAAGCCTGTCGCCGTTTCGGAGAGAGCGTTTGTGGCTCAGTCAAATGTGCTTTAACCAAACGCAATTATGCTCCAGGCCAGCACGGTATGAAGCGAAAACCGCGTTTGAGCCAATTTGGTTTACAATTACGTGAGAAACAAAAAGCCAAAGCCTTATATGGTATTTTAGAACGCCAATTTTCCAATTATTATGCGGCCGCTAGCCGTAAAGTTGGTAACACCGCCGAACAGCTCATGCAATTTTTAGAAGGTCGTTTGGATAATGTCGTGTACCGAATGGGTTTAGCAACAACGCGGCGGCAAGCGCGCCAATTAGTGACGCATGGTCATATTTTAGTGAATGACAAGAAATGTAATGTGCCATCACGCCAAGTAAAAGTTGGTGATGTGATTATTCTAAAAACCAGTACGCAAGCATCGAAGTATACTGAACAAGTCGTCAATCATTTAAAAACGTATGATGCACCGCACTGGTTGCAGCTAGATAAAACTCGTTATTCTGCGCAGGTGTTAACTTTGCCCACGGCCAAAGATGCTGAAGGCAGCATTGCAGTTAATATGATCGTGGAATTTTATTCTCGTTAATAATCAAACTTACGCCATATGGATATTCAACTTCCTAGCCAAATCCAAGCGCAAACGATTGATACCAATCACGCTTTGTTTACTATCTCACCATGTTATCCGGGTTATGGTACAACCTTGGGTAATGCGTTGCGCCGAGTATTGTTATCTTCGTTACCAGGTGGTGCGATCACAGCCGTCAAAATTAAAGGGGTCGATCATGAGTTTTCTACCATGGAACACGTCAAAGAAGATGTGGTTGATATTTTATTAAACTTGAAACAAGTCCGTCTAAAAGTTTTTTCAGATGAAGCCGTGCAAGTAACTTTAAAAGTATCTGGTAAGAAAAAAGTCACCGCCAAAGATATTGAAAAAAATTCAGATATTGAAGTGATGAGCCCAGATGTGCATATTGCCACCTTAACCGATGCTTCTGCCAAACTGGAAATTACTATTTTGGCGCAAAAAGGTCGTGGTTATGTGCCAGTGGAAGCCCGTGAGGATGAAAAACTCGACGTTGGTTTTATGGCTTTAGATGCTGTTTATACACCGGTACGTAATGTTAATTTCAAAACTGAACATGTGCGGGTGGAACAAATGACTAACTTTGATAAATTACTCATGGATGTCACTACTGATGGTACGCTCACTCCGGAGCAAGCCATGCACCAAGCTTGTGCCATGTTAGTTGATCATTTGTCGGTGATTGGTAATTCGTTTACTGAGGTGACTGAATAATATTGTATGCGCCACCAGAAGTCTGTCAAAAAAATTGATCGTAATCACGCCGGACGGAAGGCTTTGTTGAAAAGTCAGGCCATTGGTTTGATAACGAACAGTCGGTTACGTACCACTAAAGTCAAAGCTAAAGTGACGCAAGCTTTTGTAGAGCGGTTAATAACGCGCGCCAGACGCAATACAGAATCCTCCCGCCGTTATCTTTTAGCGTGCTTAGGTAATGTTACAGCGGTCAATAAGTTGATCAAAACCATTGCACCTATGTTCGATCAGCGCGCAGGTGGCTACACCCGTGTCACCAAACTTGGTGTCCGTAAAGGTGATGGCGCTGAATTAGTGCAATTAGAGTTTGTTGAGCAGCCGGCCAAGTCAACTGATAAACCAACTGACAAAGTAAATGTATGATTCGAAAAACACACAGTGTTGATGCAACCAATATTACCCTCGGTCGTTTGGCTACGAAAGTAGCGGGCTTGCTGATGGGTAAACACAAACCAGATTATCAGCCCTACTCTAATTGTGGCGATATGGTAGAAGTTAAAAATATTTCGGCACTAAAATTTGATGCTAAAAGATTGGCGACGATTGAGCATAAACATCACACTTTTCATCCCGGTGGTTTAAAGATGAAATTGGCGAAAGATTTTACTCCGGCTCAGTTGCTCCGGCGCGCGGTTAACAATATGTTACCAAAAAACAAATTACGGGATCAGATGCTTAAGCGTTTAACGATTGAATAGTTATGGCAGATACCAAGACAAAACGAACTTATCTTTATGCCGTTGGTCGACGTAAAACGGCTGTCGCGCGGGTGCGTTTGTTAAAAAAAGGCGATGGCGAAATTACAGTGAATGATAAGCCAGTGGCTGATTATTTTCCGGCCACTTTACTGAAAGACATTAAATCTCCGCTGAGTCATTATGGAGATGCCAAAACAATTTCAATTAGCGCTAAAGTACAAGGCGGCGGTAAAGCGGCGCAAGCCATTGCCATGCGTTTGGGCATTGCCCGTTTATTGTTGACCATTGATGAAAGTTTGCGCAAAAATCTTAGAACAGCTGGCTTTTTAACCCGTGACTCACGTAAGAAAGAACGCAAGAAGCCCGGTCTGAAACGGGCTCGCCGCGCACCACAGTGGTCTAAACGTTAGCTTTTATCCCCATGACGCTATCTGGCGTCTTAGCAAAGAATGCTACTTATCTCACCTTATCGTCCATGGCTCAAAAAGCTCTGGCGTTTTGGTGGTTCGCCTACATTGCCCATCAACTGGCTATACCAGCGGGGGATGAGTTATTAGGGAAATACACCTTTGCGGTTACGTACACAAGTATTTTTGTAATCTTGATGAATTTTGGTTTGATTCCGGTTTTAACGCGGCAGGGTGCCAAGAATCCAGAACGATTACAGGAATATTTTAAGCAGGCTTTATCGTTAAAAATTATTCTAACGATTGTCAGCGTTGTGGTTTTGATTGGTCTGTTTCATATTTTAAATTTATACAAACCAATGCCAGCGTATACAGTCATGCTGGTTTATTTGGCTATCGGTATTATTGTGTTCGATACCTTTCGATCGGTTATCTTTGCCGTCTTACGCGCGCAGCAACTCATGCAGTATGAGGCGATTGGTCAAGTTTTTTACCAGATCGCTGTAGTGGTTATTGGCGGAACATTTTTTTTCTTCGGTTATAAAGCGGGCGGTTTAATTATTGCCATTAACTGTGCCAGTGTTTTGTATTTACTCTATGCTGTTTATATATTGTATCGTAAAACCGACATTCGGTTAGGCTGGCAGTGGCATTGGCCAACTATGCGTCAGCTATTTATTATGGCCGCACCGTTTGCCCTGGCTGATATATTTTTTAAATTGAACGGTTCAATTGATACAGTGATGTTAAATTATTTAGCTGGGGATCGCTATGTGGCCTGGTACAGTATCGCGCTAAAATTAACTATTACCTTAACCGTTTTACCAGGCGCTTTTGCGACCGCTTTTTTCCCGGCGATGAGTCAAGCGCTATTGCAATCAAAAGAATCTTTTCGTAACATTTTTGAACAAACTAGTATATTGTTATTATTTTTAAGCATACCAATCGCTTTGGGTACTTATGTGTTGGCACCAGATATTATTCAGTTAGCTTTTAAAGATTTTCCGGCCACAATTCCGGCCTTACAATTGTTTATGGCTGGGGTAGTGTTTTTATTTGCGAATTATCCCATTGGCAATGCTTTGAATGCCGCCAATAAACAATTAACCAATACGTTAAACATGGGCATAGCTTTAGGTGTTAACGTTGTCTTAAACATCATTTTGATTCCGCAATATACCTACATGGGGGCAGCTCTGGCGGCCACTCTCAGTGCCATCGTTTTAGTCTTACTGGGTTTACCGTATGTGTATCAACTGACGGAATTTCGCAGTTTGGTTATTCTAAAAAAAGCCGGCATTAGTTTGTTGTCTGCCAGTATCATGGCTGTGTTAGCCTGGTGGTTACAGCAAAGTCTGGATCATACCAGTATGATATTCTTATTGATATTAAGTGTCTGCATTATTATTTATGTCGGTTTATTGTTCGTCTTTGGTGGTGTAAAATTTAGTGAAATAAAGGTGTTATGGCAACAAATGCGTACCCGCTCTTAATAACCCTAGAGTATCCGCCGGATGTAGGCGGCGTGGCTAATTATTACCATAATTTGTTACGCTGCAAAGTAGCCACCAGATTAGATATGCCCAAGCCTTGGTGGCTGATGATTCCGTGGTTAATTGGTCAAGTTCGTTTGTATAATTATTCTCATGTTTTAGTGGGACAGGTTTTACCCTTAGGCACCGTAGCGTTGGTTGTTAAATTATTAACTCAAAAACCATATATTGTTTTTACGCACGGTATGGATGTTTTGGTACCGCAAACATATTGGCGTAAACGCTGGTTACTGAAACGAATCTTACGACATGCGCAACATATTGTGGCGGCGTCAGACTATACCAAAAACCTGCTGTTCACTTTTGATCGAACTTTACAAAATATTACAGTGATTCATCCAGCGGCTCATATCACTCCAACCACCGGTGTTGTAAAACCAGCCGAGCCGATACCGGAAAAATTTATTCTATCAGTGGGTCGTTTGGTTGAAAGAAAAGGGTTTGATCGGGTAATTGAGGCACTAAATAAAATACCCGAAATACATTATGTAATAGCGGGCTCAGGTCAAGATGAACCAAGATTAAACGAGTTAATAAAAGAATATAAATTAGAAAAAAGAGTGCATATTTTAAAAAATTTATCAGATCAAGAAATTGCTTATCTCTACCAACATTGTACATGTTTGGTTATGCCGGCTCGGCAATTATCTAATGGCGATGTCGAAGGTTTTGGAATAGTGGCTTTAGAGGCGAATAGTTTCGGTAAAATCTGTATCGGTGGGCGCTCTGGTGGCATGAGTGAAGCAATTCAAGATGGTATTACCGGTATCTTAGTTGATCCCACTAATCCAGCTGATCTGATTAAGGCTTTGCAACGAAAAAACTATGCTGAACTAGAATCTGCCGCACAGCACTGGGTACTAAACCAAACTTGGGAGCACCGTAGGCAACAATTTAATGACATGCTAAAGTAATGCCCATGATTGACATTTCTATCATCATTGTGTCCTGGAATGTGCGTGCACAGTTACGCTCGTGTTTACACTCTATTGCGCAATATACGACCGACTGTAACTATGAAATTTTTGTGGTTGATAATAACTCCGCTGATGGTTCAGCGGACATGGTGGCACAAGACTTTCCTCAGGTTCACTTGCTGCGCAACCCAGATAATAAAGGGTTTGGGGCGGCTAATAATCAAGCCCTCATTCAAGCGCAAGGGGAGTATGTGCTTTTTTTAAATGATGATTGTGAGTTGGTTAGTAATATTTTTCCAGATTTGCTAAAACTATTTAAAACTAGTCAAGCCAAATTGGGTATGGTCGGAGTGAAATTATTGAATCGTGATGGTTCAATTCAACCAACCGTGCGCGCTTGGCCCAGGGTATCTGATCAAACTGTGATTCAATTAAAGTTACATCATTTATTTCCGCATTTAGTTGATAAATATCTCATGATTGATTTTGATTATACCAAACCGGCTTGTGTTCCCCAGGTGATGGGCGCCTTTATGTTTATGCCAACGGTTTTAGCTAAACACTATGGCGGTTTTGATAAAGATTATTTCGCCTGGTTTGAAGAAGTTGATTTGCAACGTAAATTACAACTCGATGGTTATGTGGTGCGCTATGAGCCAAGTTTGACCTGTATTCATGCTAAAGGACAAAGTTTTAAACAATTGGCTCGGCCTACGGCGCAGCGCATTTTTAACCATAGCTTACAAACCTACATGCGTAAGCATAACGGGGTGTTGGCTTATCTGTGGTTTATTACATTACATCCGGTTAGTATGTTTTTAGCTTATGCGAATCAAGTGGTACGCTAGTTGGTTAGCAATTTTGCTAGCCGTAGAGGGATTATCTTGGTTGGTTTACAGTTACCCGAGTTGGAAAAATATTGTCTTGGGTATAATTTTATTACTCGTCTTACTGGCTAGTTTATATCGCTTGCACTATGGCATAGCTGGCGTGTTGGCCGAATTGGTTATCGGTTCGCAGGGTCATTTAATTGGGCAGTTACGCTTAGGGATATTTTTGGTTATTATGTTAGCGACGATTGTATGGATTATTCGAGATAAACAAATTCGGTTTTTTAAAACCAATTATTGGAAATGGTGGGTTGGGTTAGTTGGGGTGTTTGGTCTCGCAGTGTTGACAGCCTTAATCTATCACAATGATCCGGCTAAAATATTTTTAGACATGAATGGATATTTATTTATTGCCATGGTGATACCATTTGTGCAAGCGGTTAAAACTGAACAAGATATTAAAAATCTCTTCACAGTATTGTTAGCCGGTGTGACTGTTTTGGCGATCCAATCAGTGTTCATATTATTTTTATATTCACACCCGGGTGCCTTTGGGTATTATCTACCTGAACTATATCGCTGGGTGCGTGATTTTCGTTTAGCGGAAGTCACCGTCCAAGCTAATCATTTCACCAGAGTTTTTTTTCAGAGCCACATTTATGTGTTGTTAGCGTTTATTTTTACGAGCACCGCTCTATTATTAAAACACCGTGCCAAATATTTCTATGTGTTATCGGTTGTAACAGTAAGTTTACTAGTGCTCAGTTATTCCAGAAGTTTTTGGGTAGCAACCGGATTGATAATAATTATATTTTTAATATTTTTTAAGCAACGATTATATTATCTCTTAATTGTTGGTAGTAGTGCAATTATTGGATACATGTTTATTTTGGCCATTATTAACGTGCCACTGTTTAGTAGTGGCTCAGGGGTTGATGCCGCTAGTTTATTGTCTGATCGTACCAGTGATGTCACAACCGAAGCGGCTAGTGGCTCAAGATTAGCTCTATTAAAACCCTTGGCTCTAGCTGCTTTACAACATCCCTTGCTTGGTTCGGGTTTTGGCACTACGGTGACTTATCAAACCAAAGATCCGCGCGCTTTGACTAATAATCAATCTGGTTGGTTTACCACTTTTGCGTTTGAGTGGGGTTACCTTGATCTATGGTTAAAACTTGGTTTGGTAGGAGTATTACTATATGTTAGTATTATAACTGCTTTATCTATCAGATTGTTTTCTCAAAATAATCTTTACAGTCTAACCGCCGGTTTAGGTGTAGTGGCTCTGGCTTTTGTACATATGTTGACACCATATCTGAATCATCCGCTCGGCTTAGGTTGGATAGCATTAGCTTTATCAATTAGTACTGTTTATGACCAAAGCCAGAGTTAGTATTATTATTCTTACTTATAATAGTCAGCGGCACATGCCAGCCTTGTTTGCATCGTTAGCTAAATTAATTTATCCAGATGTGGAAGTAATCGTAGTTGATAATGCTTCAACCGACGGTACGGTCGATTGGCTACAACATCAAACCGTTCGTCCAGTTGATCAATTAATTGTCAATAAAACTAACGTGTGGTTTGCGCAAGGCAATAATCAAGGCATTAAGGTTGCCACTGGAGAATATATTTATATCTGTAACGATGATATTATTTTAACTCCCACTAGTATCACACGTCTCGTTGAGCGAATGCAGCAAGACACGCACTGTGCCATGGTTGGAGGCAAAATGTTGAAATTGATCGATGGTCAACCTAGTAAAATTTTTGATAGTGCTGGTCTGATTTTAAAAAGAAGTGGGCGAGCGGTTAATCGGGGAGAGCAAGTGGCCGATACGGGTCAATATGATTCAGCTGAGGAAGTTTTTGGTATTACCGGAGCCGGTATGTTATTGCGTCGGTCGGCTATCACAAGTGAATGTTTTGACAGTGATTTTGTCGCCTATAAAGAGGATGTTGATTTAAGCTGGCGTTTACATCGCACCGGTTATACGGTGTGGTATGAACCAACGGCCGTCATCTATCATGCCCGCTCCATTCAACAGACTACTTTGGCTGGACGTGGCCAAAAATCGGCTTTAATTCGGGCTATGTCCTACCGTAACCATATTTGGCTGTTATTTAAGAATCTGTCATTATTTGATTGGTTAAAACGCCTGCCCTGGTTGTTACCGTACGAATGTGTTAAACTCGGCTATGTCTTGATTTTCGAATGGTCCACTTTACGCATGTTTCCAACCATGTTTCGACTGCTTCCTAAAATGATTAAAAAAAGACAGTTAGCTTTATGACCGACATAAAATTATCTTTCATTATTTTAAACTATAAAACCAAACATTTATTACGTTTGGCGGTGAAAAATTTGCTTAGTTTAAACTTAACTGTGCCGTCTGAGATTATCGTGGTTGATAACGCCTCCGGTGACGGCAGTGTGGCGATGATGCAAAAATATTATCCTAAGATTAAACTAATTGCTAGCCCGACTAATACCGGTCATGCCAAAGGCAATAATCTTGGTATTAAGGAAGCTAAAGGAGACTATATCGTGATCATGAATAGTGATGTGATATTTTTAAACCCGGCTGATTTATCTAAACTGTGTCAGTATTTAGATGATCATCCCGATATTGCTTTGTTAGGACCAAAATTAACTAACGGCGACGGTTCGATTCAATCATCTTGTTTTCGGCCATATTCAAAACTAACTCCGCTTTATCGGCGCACACCGTTAGGTAAATTAGCTTTTGCCAAACAAGATTTAGCCAATCATTTAATGGTAGATTTTGATCACCAGTCGGTGCGGGAAGTGGATTGGTTATTAGGTGCCGTGTTAGTCGCGCGTAAATCTGTTTTAGATACAGTAGGTGCATTACAGGAAGATTTTTTCCTTTATTTTGCTGATTTTGAATTATGCGATCGCATTCGTGCACATGGCTATAAAGTGATATACTATCCCGACGTGTCTATTGTGCATTATCATCGACGCGAATCAGCCCAACATTCATTCTGGGGTGGGTTTGGGAGTTTGCTAAATTACACAACACGCATTCATATTAAAGATTGGTTAACCTATTTAAAACTTGCTAAACAAGGTTATGGAAAAAATTCCTGAGATTCGTTCGGTTGATACACCAGCTAAAGTGATTGGACCAAAACGGCGTCGCAATCGTAAACCTTTATATATAGGTTTATTTGTCGTCATTGTGATTCTACTGATAGTCGGAGGGTATTCAACTTATCAAGCCCGGCGCTTATACCAGGCTGGTATGGCGCTGAAAAATGATGCTACTAAGATACAACAGAATATTGCCGATAAGAAATATACGGCAATAAATGACAATTTAAATCAAGCGTCGGAACATATTACTTTAGCCCGGGCGGCATCAGATGGCTTATGGCCCATCAAATGGTTGCCGTATGTGCATACACAATTTCAGGTAGTGGATCAGCTTTTGTTGGCCAGTGATAAGGGCATACAAGCCGGTAAACCACTCGTGAAAATCATTCAAGAAGTCGATAAATTAGTGGGTGACAAAAGTACGACCGCTAATAAAATTGGTAAAGCGGAGCGCGAGGCCTTTTTAAAAACTATTAGTGAATCGCCAGATACATTAACGGCGGCTCAGTCTGATTTACAAGCCTCTGTCACCGCCCTGCAAGACTTGCCGGATAAAGGCGTGATTGGACCATTAGCTATCATTGTCAGTACTATTAAAACCAATCTGCCTAATATTGAGGCAGCGGTTAATAAGGGTTTACCATTTTTAACAGTGGCACCAACCATTGCTGGTTATCCAGACAGTAAAACTTATCTGTTTCTTTTACAAAACAATACCGAATTAAGACCAACCGGGGGTTTTATTGGCACCTACGGTATTTTGCAATTGAAAAGCGGTAACATTGAAGAATTTAAAACCGATAATATTTATAATATTGATAACAAAGTAAAATATACTTGGTCGGAAACTCCACCGGAACCATTACAAAAATATCTCGATGCCTCACGTTGGTATCTGCGCGATTCTAATTGGGATCCTGATTTTCCTACCTCAGCCGCCCGCGCCGAAGATTTTTATACTCGTGAATCACAATCCACCACCCACATCGATGGTGTGATTGCCGTAACGCCGGAAGTGATTCATGATTTACTTGTGATTACCGGCCCGATTGTGATTGATGGTGATGAATATAATGCTGATAATCTCACTGAAAAACTACAATATCAAGTGGAAATTGCCTATTATAAGGAAGGGGTGTCCGACGCAGCGCGTAAAGCCGTCATTGGTAAGCTAGCCGCTGAGATTATGAATCGCGTGATGAATTTGCCGCAGTCTGATTGGGGTAAATTGGGTGATCTAGCCATTACTAACTTTGAAGAAAAACATCTCTTGGTGTATTCCAATGATGCTGCCGTGCAGAATTTAATGCATCAGATTGGGTGGGATGGTTCTGTCACGGTAACAGATAACGATTATTTAATGGTGATCGATGCCAATTTGGCCGCCAAAAAAACCGATCGAGTCATGACTAAGACAATTGATTATACTGTCACCAAAGTCGGTGATCACTGGCAGGCGGATATCGTTATGCACTATAAAAACGATGGTGTGTTTGATGATTTCACCACACGCTATCGCAGTTATACCAGAATCTATGCGCCGATTGGTAGTGAGTTACTTAGTAGTGAAGGATTTTTAACAAACGATCGCTATTTAGGTGGAGACCCCGTAGCAGCCACTAGTAGTGAAGATGAGGCTGTGCATAAAACTGTGTTTGGCGGGTTCATTTCGGTTGAGCCTAAAACTGAGGATACCATCAAGTTGAGTTATCGGTTGCCCGAGCGCATTGGTGAGCAAATTATGGCTGGTACATATCAGTTAACCTGGCAAAAACAGCCAGGGACAAACAATGTCACAGCCACTATGAACATTGATGCCGGGCGAAAAGTCTTAGCCGCTCAGGCTCTTGACGAAACCGTTACAATTGATAATACTAAGGTGCATTTGACAATGCCTTTATGGCGTGATGTGGTCATGACAGTCGACTATAAGTAAACCTTATGTTTGTTAAAAAAATTGGAATCGACCTTGGGACTGTAAACACATTGGTTTACGTACCTAAGCGCGGTATTGCTATAAATGAACCGTCCGTTGTGGCCGTTAGTCAACATGACGGCAAGGTGTTAGCTGTGGGCAGTGAAGCGCGTGAAATGTTAGGCCGTACACCGGATACCATCGTGGCCAAACGTCCACTAAAAGAAGGGGTGATTGCGGATTATAAAACTACGGAAAGTATGTTGCGTTATTTTATTAATAAGGCATTAGGTGGTGTCCGGTTTATTAGTCCGGAAGTGATGATCGCGGTACCGGCTGGTATTACTTCCACAGAACGTCGGGCGGTAATTGATGCTACGTTACAAGCCGGAGCGAAAGCGGCTTTTATTATCAAGCAACCGGTGGCGTCAGCGATTGGTGCGGGGATTCCGATTGGTTCAGCCTCGGGGCATATGATTATTGAGATTGGTGGTGGCACTAGTGAAATTGCGGTTATTTCCTTGGGCGGAATTGTGGCCAATACATCTGTGCGCATTGGCGGCACCAAGTTTGATGCGGCTATTCAAGAGTATGTGCGCAAACAGTTTAATTTAGCCATTGGGGAACGGAGTGCAGAAGAATTAAAAATCAAAATTGGTTCGGCTTTACCGATGACCGATCGATTATCGATGGATGTGCGTGGGCGTGACATGGTCACCGGTTTACCGCGCACGGCTACAGTTACATCAGATGATATCACTGAAGCCATTCAGGATGAACTGCAGGGTATTGTGCAAGCTGTAAAATCTGTTTTGCAAGACACGCCGCCCGAGTTGTCGGCTGATGTAATTGATAAAGGCATGGTTGTATCGGGTGGTTCCGGGATGCTGCGAAATTTGGATGAATTATTGGCGCGCGCGATCAATGTACCGGCTTATTTAGCGGATGATCCGTTACAAAATGTGGTGAAAGGTACGGGTATTGCTCTAGAAAATTTGGAATCCTACAAACGATCTATTTTGTCGACCCGATGATTACGATCGGTATCGATGCCTCTCGGGCGAATGTTCGACAGCGCACTGGTACAGAGTGGTATTGTTATTATTTATTAAAAAACTTTGCCCGCATTTACGATCCAACTCAACACCACATTGTGTTGTATCTCAAAGAACCATTAGTAGCTGATCTGAAAGATTTACCAGCCGATTGGGAAATACGAATATTGCGCTGGCCACCCAAATTATTATGGACGCAATTACGTTTATCTCTCACCATGCTGGTACCATGGCTTAGGCCGGATGTGCTCTTCATTCCGGCTCATACCATTCCATTAATTCATGTCAGAAACACTGTCTATGTCGCCCATGATTTAGGGTTTGAACGCAATGCCGCCTTGTATGCCAATACTTATATTGGTGGAAAAATTTTACACTGGTTAATAAAAATTTTAACACTCGGTAAATATGGCACGACTGAGTTGGATTATCACCGTTACTCCATGCGCTTTGCAGTGCGTCATGCCAAAAAAATAATCACTATTTCTGAATTCACTAAACATGAATTACAAAATTGTTATACAGTGTCTGATCATAAAATAGCCGTAGTGCACAATGGTTATGATCGAACATCATACTATGAGACACCGAATAAAGTAACCATGACACAATCGTATCTGTTTTTTGTTGGCCGTATTGAGTTAAAGAAAAACATCAATAATTTAATTTTAGCTTTTGCTGAATTAAAACACACTAGACACATTCCCGAGCAACTCTGGTTAGCTGGGCAACCTGGTTTTGGTTATGAACAAATAACCCAGTTGGTGAAAGATCAAAAACTAGAGCGGGATGTTAAATTCTTGGGTTATACCGAAGCTAGTGCTTTACCCGATCTCATGCGCCAAGCGAGTGCCTTTATTTTTCCGTCACACTATGAGGGCTTTGGTATCCCGGTGCTTGAAGCGCTAGCCGTGGGAACAAAAGTAGCTTGTTCAGATATTGGAGCCTTGCGGGAAGTGGGCGGTGAGGCGTGTTGGTTTTTTAACCAGACCGATCCTCACCATATGGCTCAAACCATTTTAACTTGTTTGCAAGCTGATCAGAGTGTGGCTCGTCAGAAAAGTTTAACTCAAGTTAAGCAGTTTTCTTGGGAACGTTGCGCTGAACAAACTTGGCAAGTTTTGTTATCCCAAGTAGACTAGAATCATGCCTAAGAAGATCGAGTTAGTTGGAAACAAAATGATCCAACAGTATTTGCAAAATCTGCAAAAAAGTGGTATAGTCCCGCCAGCTCAATTATGGGTTGGACCAGAACATATCGGTAAAACCACTTTTCTGAGCCAGCATCTTGCCAATTTAGCTGAGGCCAATGTAGCTTGGTTTTCCGGAGCCGATTTTGATCTGACAACAGCTCGAGCCATGATAGCCACGACTATGGAAACAAGTTTGTGGTCAGGGCAGCGGGCTATCGTTATCAATCAAGCACAGGAGCTAAGCTACCAAGTTTGGAACGCCCTACTAAAGGTGCTCGAAGAGCCACGTAGTCGTGTGACGATATATTTGTTAGTGACCGCCCTAGACAATATCCCTAGTACAGTGCAATCACGCTGCCAGGTGCTCTGGTTTGAGCGCGTCAGTGATGCGGCTATGATAGCGGCCTTTCCCGCTCAGGCTAATATGCTGCCATTGGCGCAAGGGTTGCCAGGCAAGGTGAAACAGCTCAAAAAACTGCAGCCGAGCTTGGAACGTTATCGCGTGTTATTACAACGTCCCAGTGCTGAGCGCCTTGGTGATATCATCAAAGCTGATCAATTATCTGAAGTGTTGGATCAAATTGAACTTGTCCTGTATCAAGCCTTGCCGACGGCAGCAGCCCTGCACGGTTTAACCCTGGTGGCTCAGGCTAGACGACAGTCAGCTCAGGCGGTGCAAGCCAAATTTATTTATACTAACTTACTTTTGAATATTAATCCCATCTTATGAAACAACTCGCCCTTTTTCTTCTACCAGTATTATTGTTAGGTGCTAGTTGTAATCAACGCGTTGACGGCGGTGTGTTTCGCTCGCTTGATTCAGGAGAAAATTGGGAACAAGTGAATTTTGTAAAAATGAATGGTAAAACCGCCGTTACTATTAGTGATCTAAATATTCTGGCGATGACCTTCCACCCAACTGATCCAAATATTATTTATATCGGTACAGCCGGGCAGGGATTATATATTACCTTAACTGGTGGCGAGAGTTGGATTCAATCACAACAGGTTAATACGGGCACGATTAATGCGATTGCAGTTGACCCGGTTGATCCAAACAATGTTTATGTCGCACAAGATACTAAAGTATTAAAATCATCTGACCAAGGTGTGAGCTGGGAAACAGTTTATAGTGATGTGCAAGGTGCATCTATTACTACAGTAGTGGTGGATAACTATGAACATAATCGGGTTTATGCTGGTACGTCAGCCGGGACTCTCTTAAAGAGTGTTGATTACGGAGTTAATTGGGATTTACGTATGCAAAAAGGGGATGGGATTAAACGGATATTTATCGCCAAACATGATACCAGAATTATTTATGTGTTAAACACTGATGGTTATGTTTATAAAACTGACAATGGTGGGGAACCAATTCCGGATGAAACAGCCGACACCATTAATTCTGGTTGGACGTTGTTATTAGATAAAGATTTTAAACAACAATTTCCGGGAGCCGATAAAGTCGATGATATGGCGTTGGATAGTAATGATTCGACCATTGTATTTATTGTCACCCGGCGCGGCATTATGCGCGGTACCGATAATGGTACGACATGGAGTGACATTGTAACGTTAATTGGTGCTGATGATAAACAAAATGATGACATTAGAAATGTCTGGACAACACCAGGTAATTCCAATGAAATATTTTTCACATTAAATAATGTTGTGCATAAATCGGTTGATGCGGGTGTCACCTGGAAAGTGATTGAGAATTTTCCGTCCGTGCGAAAAATTTATCGCTATTTAATTGATCCCCAAACGCCTAATGTCATGTATGCTGGGATGTTTAAAGTTGAAGAACAAAGTGGCTTGCTTAAGCAACCTAAATAATAAATTTATATGACAGAAAAATTTGCTAATATCATTGCCCATTTTCAAAAAGAATTACTTGGATTACAAGTTGGGCGAGTGACGCCAGCCGTGTTGGATGATGTTCTGGTCGAAGCCTACGGCACAAAAACAGCGCTATCACAATTATCCACTATTACCAGTCAAGGAGCGACGCAGTTAGTGATTCAACCCTGGGATAAAAGTATTCTCAAAGATGTCGAGCGGGCGTTACGGATGTGTGGACGTGATTATAATCCAACTGTCGATGGCGCCGTCGTTCGTTTGCCTTTTCCACCTTTAACTGAAGAAAAACGTAAAGAAATTGTGAAATTAGTGTCAGATCGAGCCGAAGCGGCTAAAGTTCATATTAAATTACTGCGTGAAGAATGTATGAATGACATTAAAACTAAGAAAGTCGATAAAGCCATGTCTGAAGATCAAGCTTTTGCTGAACAAAAAAACATTCAAAAATTAGTCGATCAATATAATAAGGAGGTAACTACGTTAGCTGATAAGAAAGCGGCTGATGTCATGACATTATGATGATATTGTCAGTGGTTAGTTTTATCTGCATCCTTGGTCTGTTGGTATTAGTCCATGAATTTGGCCACTTTATTGTGGCCAGGTTAAATGGAGTACAAGTAGATGAGTTTGGGTTCGGCTTTCCACCGCGCTTGTTTGGAAAAAAATTTGGTAAAACTTTATATTCCGTTAATGCTATTCCCTTAGGTGGTTTCGTCAAAATTAAAGGTGTGATTGAAGAGAATGATGAGCCACATCATCAGCAATCAGATGATTTTATGGCTAAGAGTTTGTGGCGACGCTTTGCGATTTTAATTGCTGGTATTGTCATGAATTACCTTTTGACCATTGGCTTATTTGCAGTTGGCTATATGATCGGTATGCCATCAAATATTGATCAGTTACCACCCGGTGCCACTGTATCGAATCCGACCATCTTAGTGGCAGACATTTCGGCTGATACTCCCGCCGCTCAAGCTGGGTTAAAAATTTCTGACAGTGTTGTGGCTGTAGATGGTAAAACAGTCAGTTCGGTGGTGGCAGTCAAGGACATACTCAAAACGGTATTACCAAATTCACCGATTAAACTAGCCATTAAACGTGACCAGACAATCCTTGAATTGAATACAAGCACTATTCAGTTAGCCGATGGCTCGGCAGGGATTGGGGCATATTTCGTTGAATCTGGTACGGTCCGCCTACCCTGGTATAGAGCTATCATTGAGGCGACGCGTTATACCAACAAATTCGCCGTGGCAATCTTACAAGCCCTGGGTGGATTAATTCTTGGGGCTTTCCATGGTGTTGATGTCTCGAGCAGTGTATCAGGACCGGTTGGTATTGCGCGCATTACCTATCAAGCGACCCAACTCGGTTTCATTTATCTCTTACAATTAGCTGGGATGCTGTCAATCAATTTAGCCATCTTCAATTTATTACCGTTTCCACCACTGGATGGCGGAAAACTTATTTTTGTAGTCGTGGAAGCCATTATTCGGCGACCGGTGCCAACTAAATGGCAAATTATTGTGCATAATATTGGGTTTGTTATTTTCTTATTATTCATTATGGCCGTTACGATCAAAGATGTCGTGGGGCTAGTGCGATAAATTTATGCGTCAATCTCAGTTGTTTACCAAAACCAGTAAATCGATCAATCAAGAGGAAACTAGTATTAACGCACAATTATTGTTGCGCGCTGGTTATATCAGTAAACTAATGGCCGGGGTTTATACATTATTGCCCTTGGGAAATTTAGTGGTTAATCGTATTGCTGGTATTATTCGAGAGGAAATGAACCTAGTTGGTGGGCAAGAAGTTTCTATGCCGGCTTTGCAACCGAAAGCGAATTGGCAAAAAACCGGACGGTGGGATACGATGCATGACATTCTCTATAAATTACAAGATGAAGCTGGTCATGAATATACTCTAGGTCCCACTCATGAAGAAATTGTTGTGCCGCTAGTAAAACAATATGTGCAATCTTATAAAGATTTACCGTGTGCGGTGTATCAGTTTCAACATAAATTTAGAAAAGAATTGCGTCCTAAATCTGGCATTCTGCGCGGACGAGAGTTTTTGATGAAAGACATGTATTCTTTTCATAGCTCAGTGTCAGATTTGGATAAATATTATGATGCAGTCACTCAAGCCTACAAAAATATTTTTAAGCGGATGGGTTTAGCCGACACTACTTATTTGACATTTGCCTCGGGTGGGGCGTTTGCAAAATATTCGCACGAATTTCAAACTGTGACTGAGGCAGGGGAAGATATTATTTTTATCTGCACCCAATGTCATTTGGCTATCAATAAAGAAATAAAGTCAGAAACTCCTACTTGTCCAAGTTGTGACAACGATCAATTTGATACCAAAAAATCTATTGAGGTGGGTAACATCTTTAAGTTAATGACGAAGTTTTCTGAACCATTTAAGCTCGAGTTTACCGCCGAGACCGGCCAGAAACAGCCAGTGGTGATGGGCTGTTACGGTATCGGCTTAACGCGGTTATTGGGCACAATTGTTGAAATCTATCATGATGACAAAGGTATTATTTGGCCAGTGAGTGTGGCACCATATCAGGCGCACTTAATCAACTTGAATAAAGATAGTACTCAGGCTAATACGATCTATGCGGCTTTACAAAAAGCGCAAATTT
Source organism: Patescibacteria group bacterium (assembly GCA_041665365.1). Lineage (NCBI taxonomy): Bacteria > Patescibacteria group bacterium. The sequence goes on along the minus strand of JBAYIY010000001.1, from coordinate 52,063 downwards.
CGGTACTCTATGACGACCGTATTACTTCAGTGGGGAATAAATTAGCTGATGCTGATTTGCTCGGTTTGCCGGATCGATTAATTATTGGTCAAAAAACATCCGGGAAATTGGAATGGAAACAACGGCAAGCTGAAGCCACACAATTAGTCACCCCTGAACAGTACATAAATAACTATCATGAATTTCAAAAATCTCTTTAGTAGCGTATCCAAAGATATTGGCATTGACCTCGGTACGGCCAACACTTTAGTGTATGTGCGCGATCGTGGCATCATTATCAATGAGCCATCTGTTGTGGCTGTAAACACACAAACCGATCAAATTCTAGCCGTTGGTCAAGACGCTAAAGCGATGGTCGGAAAAACACCAGCTCATATTATTGCGACTCGTCCCTTAGTAAAAGGAGTTGTGTCTGATTTCGAAGTCACGGAAAAAATGTTGAAACATTTTATTGATAAAGTCCATCGCGAATCATTTTCTATTTTACCGCGCCCGCGCGTGGTGATAGCGATACCACTCGGTGTGACTGAAGTGGAACGTAAAGCAGTGGAAGATGCGGCGCGTAATGCCGGTGCCAAGGAAGTAATTTTAATTGAAGAACCAATGGCGGCAGCTATCGGCGCACGTCTACCGGTGGGGGAATCGATTGGTACGATGATTGTAGATATTGGTGGCGGTACTACAGAAATGGCGGTGATTGCGTTAGGTGGCGTGGTGAATTGGCGTTCTTTACGCACGGCCGGAGATGATCTTACCCAAGATATTGTTAATTTTGTGCGTGATGAATTTAATTTATTAATTGGTGAGCGGACAGCCGAACAGGCAAAAATACAATTGGGTTCAGCCCTGCCATTAGATGAGGAATTAGACATGCCAGTGCGCGGCCGTGATTTGATCACCGGTTTACCACGTGAATTAACTTTAACCAGTCGGCATGTGCGCGCTGCCTTGGAACGAGCCATTAGTAATATCATTGAGAGTATTCGTAATACCATTGAAACAACTCCACCCGAGTTGGTCGCAGATATTTATGATCGCGGTATCATGTTAACCGGTGGCGGGGCACTATTAAAACGGCTGGATGATCGTATCGCTGCCGAAACAAAAATTCCCGTGCACGTGGTGGATGATCCATTAACAGCTGTGGCGCGTGGTACCGGATTAGTACTAGAAGATCTTGAGGCGATGAAACAAACCATCATCTTCACTAGTCAGACATGAAATTTATTCAAGATCAGGCGCGGCAATGGTTAGCTCTGCTCGCCGTGATCGGTGTAGCCGTGGTGGTTTATTATGCGGGTTGGTTGCGTCCAATCGAGCACTGGTTAAGTTTAATCGTACAACCCACCATGAGTTTAACCTATGCGGCGATTGATTCTTACAGCCCTTTATACAGTACAACCGATAGCACACTCTTAGCAGAAAACCGAACCATGAAAGATCAACTGGCTAGTTTAGTGCAACAAAATCACGATTTGCAACAACAGCAAAAACAATATGAAGAATACAGCGCTGAGTTAGCGTTTGCCCAAGAGCGCGATTATACCTTACAGCCGGCTAAAGTATTAACCAGGGTGGGTGATAGTACGGTCGGACAATGGCTGTATATCAACATTGGTAATGCTGACAATGTTCAGGTGGGTTATCCAATTATATATGGGCCAGGTTTGATGTTGGGTGTGATTACAGCGGTACATGAATCCTACAGTGAGGTTCGTCTAATTACTAATGATGATAGTGCTATTCAAGCCAAAACGCAGGCGGAAGATGCTACCAGTGGGTTAGTCGTTGGCCAATTCGGTACTAGTCTGTTGTTACAATATATTTTAAAAGACTACCCCTTGCAGGCTGGAGACATGATTGTCACCAATGGGCAAGATCAATATATTCCGGCCGGTTTAATTATTGGTACCGTTGAACAAGTTGTTGATGCCAGCAGTGAATTGTTCAAGTCCGCCACAGTCACATCGATGGTGCGTTACGGCAATAATGCGATTGTCTCGGTTGTCATTCCAAAAAATTTATGACCATAGTGCGGTGGGTGGCTTTAGTCACTCTGCTAGGTGTAACGGTTTTGGCGGAACTAAGCAGTTGGGCTTGGCCAGCGCTGGCATTTTGTTTCTTTCCAAGTTGGGTTGTGATAGCTGTGTTGACACATGTTTTGCCTTGGTCTCGGATCGGTTATGTGGCAGTCGTGTTAGGTCTGGTAATTGATATTTATGCACCAACTCCATTTGGTATGTGGATGATAATGCTTTTATCCATCACTATCATTATTCAGTTAATACATACTACCTGGGTAAAACAAGCTTCAGCTTTGTCTGTTTTTGTCACAACGTTTTGTGCCAGTGTGGCAGTGAGCATTTTGCCCTGGCTCTGGCAGCTGACTTTATCAACTGTAACCAATATTACATGGTGGCATTGGCCGGTGGCTTGGCTAGTAACTAGTAGTCTAACTGCCTTGATTGTTTGGATTATTCCATCACGTTATGAAAGACTTGTTTAATTCCATTCGGGATGGGTCAATTCGTGATACAAAATTAGGAACCTATTATCGGGCTCATGTGGTGGATAAAGCTCCCATCGATCCGAGCGTGCCCACGAGCTATATTGCCAGTGCTTTACCAGGTAGTCGCGTCAGTTGGTTAGGCACAGTCATGGTCGGCTTGTGTATTGTATTACTTGGTAGATTAGTTTGGTTACAAGTGCTACACGGGTCTGATTATCGTGCGCAAGCCGATGCTAATCGTAGTCAAATAATTACCATTCCGGCGGCGCGTGGTTTGATTTATGATGTGACCGGTCTGCCCTTAGTGAAGAATGAACCAAATTTTGTCGTGCTGGAAAAAAATACCAACAAAAATAATACACAACCACACATCGTTCAAGAATTCGTTGCTCATGATAAAGCCATAGCGCTCATGGCACAGTTTCATGATTCAACCAGTGTATATGTTGAGGCGCAAACCGCCCGGCATTATACTCAACCAGATTTATATGCACACATTTTGGGTTATATTGGCAGAATTAGTAACGCTGATCTGGCTGATGGTTTAGCTGATGACTATGAATTATCCGATCAAATTGGGAAGACTGGTTTGGAATCTACCTATGAAGCTGTCTTGCATGGTAAAAAAGGTACCATTACTAAAGAAACTACCGCCGCCGGTCAAGCCATGAATGATATTGCTGAAGAACCAGCTATTCCCGGAGAAAATTTAGTATTAACCATCGATACAAATCTACAACAATTATTGTACGATGAACTAAAAAATATGGTAGATAGTAAAGGCTTGCCAGGTGCCTCAGCCGTAGCCCTTGATCCTAACACTGGCGCCATTCGGGCTTTAGTCAGCTATCCCAGCTATGATCCGAATCTATTTATTAAAGGCATCACGGCTAACACCTACGCTGATTTAATAAACGATTCCCGTAAACCTTTGTTTAATCGCGTCATTTCCGGAGAGTATCCATCTGGTTCAACTTTTAAACTGATTGTAGCATCAGCTGCTTTACAAGAAGGAGTAGTAACACCGGCCACCACCGTGAATAGTGTCGGCGGTATCATGGTTGATAGTTTATTTCCAGATTGGAAAGCCGGCGGGCATGGTATTACAAATATCTATAAAGCTTTAGCTGAGTCAGTGAATACCTATTTTTATATTGCTGGCGGTGGCACCTATGATAAAGACACTCGTGAAATTACCGGTGGATTGGGCATTGATCGTATCGCCGCTTATGCTAAAGAATTTGGCTTGGGCGAAGAAAGCGGCATTCCTTTACCCGGTGAAGCTGATGGTTTTGTACCAACCCGGGAATGGAAAGAAGAGGCAAAAGGTGAGCCGTGGTATTTAGGAGATACTTACCATGTCTCAATTGGCCAAGGTGATTTATTAGTCACACCCCTACAAGTAGCTATGTACACATCAGTCGTGGCTAATGGTGGCACCTTGTATCAGCCACAATTGGTCGACCATATCACCGATCAAGCCGGTGTCACCACACAAACAGTTGAGCCCATTATTCGGCGGCAGCAGTTTGTCGATGATCAATATTTAGCTGTAGTACGCGCCGGTATGCGTCAAGCGGTTACCGGCGGTAGCGCCCGAACCATGAGCAGCTTGCCAATGACGTCGGCCGGTAAAACCGGTACCGCCCAAATGGGTGGCACAGACAAAACCCATTCCTGGTATACCACTTTTTTACCATACGAAAATCCAAAATTAGTCTTAACCGTGTTGGTTGAGGAAGGTGGCGAAAGCACCGAAGCCGCCGTGCCAGTAGCCAAAGCGGTGTTGAGTAAATATGGTATTGACACTCAATACTAGCCACAGTACAATACTCGGCATGACAAATAAAGAAACATTTGTAACACCAGAAGGTTTAGAGAAATTAAAGAGTGATTTGGAGTACTTTAAAACGACCAAACGTAAGGATATTTCCAGCCGAATTGCCAGTGCTAAAGAGCTGGGTGATTTATCAGAAAATGCGGAGTATAGTGATGCTAAAGAAGAACAAGTCTTGGTTGAAACTAAGATATTAGAGTTGGAAGAAGCCATCCGTAATGCCAAACTGATTACCAAAGCGAAAGGTTCGAAAACAGTGGTGATTGGTTCAAGTATTACTGTCACTAATCCAGCTGGCAAAGAATTGAAATATGATGTGGTAGGCTCAAATGAGGCCGACCCAGCCAATGGAAAGATTTCTAATGAATCGCCCATGGGGAAAGCATTTTTAGGTCATAAAGTCGGAGATAAAGTGACGGTGGCTGTACCGAAAGGTAATATCATCTACACGCTAACGAAAGTGTCCTAATGGAAGAACGGTCTGTTCGGATAGATAAAGCCAAAGCCTACTTGGAAAAGTTGGGTCAGGTGTTTCCGTCGGTTAGTCATCGTACCCATACGGTGGCTCAAGTCCTAACTGACTTTGCTAGTTTATCGGATGTTACTGTAATAATAACTGGTAGAATAAGGCAATGGCGGGAACACGGCAAATTAACTTTTGCTCAACTGGAAGATGCGTCAGGCAGAATTCAAATTGCCTTATCTAAAACCGAACTAAAACAACCAGATTACAGCGAGCTAAATTTATTTGATGTCAGTGATATTGTCGAGGTAAGCGGCAAACCTTTTGTGACACATAAGGGCCAACAATCTATTCTGGTTGAAAAGATTATCATGTTAAGCAAAGCCATCCAGCCATTACCGGATGAATGGTTTGGTTTACAAGATGAAGAACAACGTTACCGGCGGCGTTATGTGGATATGCAGCTGCGTCCGGAGTTGCGTGATATGTTTCAAAAGAAAGCCATGTTCTGGCGGAGCCTGCGCGAGTTTTTACAAACGGAAAATTTCCTGGAAGTAGAAACACCCGTGCTGGAAACCACGCCCGGTGGAGCCGACGCTAAACCGTTCACAACGCACCATAATGCTTTAGACATTGATCTGTATTTGCGTATCTCGATGGGGGAATTATGGCAAAAACGTCTCATGGTGGCGGGCTTTGAAAAAACCTTTGAAATTGGTCGACAATTTCGCAATGAAGGCATTAGCCCGGAACATTTACAAGATTACACCCAAATGGAATTTTATTGGGCTTATGCTAATTATGAAAATACCATGCACTTAGTAGAACGACTCTACAAACATGTTATTCAAGCTACTTTCGGTAAATTACAATTCGACATCAAAGGTTTTAAAGTTGATTTCGATCAACCGTGGCCGAGATTAGATTATGTCACGGCCATTCAAGATCAACTTAATATTAATATATTAACCAGTTCAGCCACGGATCTTAAAAAAAAGTGTACTGAACTTAATATTAAAATAGCTGGTGAGATGGGGAAAGGGAGACTGATGGATCTATTATGGAAACATTGTCGTAAACAAATAGCCGGACCCGTGTTTTTAGTGAATCATCCTGTAGCTGTCTCACCCTTAGCTAAAAGAAAAACCGACAATCCTGAATTAGTCGAACGCTATCAAGTAATTATTGCCGGTAGTGAACTGGGCAACGGTTATACTGAGTTGAATGATCCAATTGATCAGGCCGAACGTTTTGCCAATCAAGCCAAACTGCGCGCGGCCGGTGATGAGGAAGCGCAAAGGCATGATCAAGATTTTATTGATGCCTTAGAATATGGCATGCCACCCACTTCCGGTTTTGGCGTGAGTGAAAGATTGTTTTCATTTTTAATGGATAAACCGATTCGTGAGTGCGTAATGTTTCCACTGTTAAGACCAAAACAATAACCCAAAACTATGCTTGATATCAAATATATTCGCGACCATCTTAATGAAGTAAAACAGGCTATAAAAAATAAAAATAGTACGGTTAATATTGAAGAAGTTCTAAAGAAATATGATGCCAAAAGAGAGTTACAAAAAAACTTAGATGATCTTAATCAACAACGTAATGCCTTTGCTAATCAAGGTAAGAAGAATAAACCAACTCCAGATCAGATTGAACTTGGTAAAAACCTAAAACAACAAGCCAGTAAGATTGAAGAGGAATTACGTAAGGTTGAGCATGATTATCAAGTATTAATGTATCAAGTACCAAATGTTCCCACACAGGATACGCCAGTTGGTGCGGATGAATCTGGCAATGTGATGGTGCGTGAGTGGGGGACACAACCTCAGTTTGATTTTACTCCAAAACCGCACTGGGAATTAGGCAAAGCGTTAGATGTGATTGATAATGAGGCGGCTGCCCGCGTCTCGGGTGCCAGGTTTACATATCTTAAAAAAGAATTAGCCTTAATGGAATATGCTTTAGTGCAGTTAGCATTTTCCGTCACCCTAGAGCAGGGGTTCATACCGGTTATTCCGCCCATTTTTATTAAACCTGATGTGTTTGAAAAGATGGGTCGATTACATCCCGCTGCTGAACGGTATTACATTCCATCGGATGATCTGTATTTAATTGGTAGTGCTGAGCATACATTAGGCTCGATTCATTTGGGTGAAATTATTCCGGAAGCTAAATTGCCTTTACGGTATATTGCTTTTTCACCAGCCTTGCGGCGTGAGGCTGGTGCGGCCAGTAAAGATACGCGCGGTATTTTGCGGTTACATCAATTTCATAAAATAGAAATGGAAGTATTTAGTACGCCAGAGCAAGGTATGGCAGAACACAACTTGTTAGTGAGTATTGAAGAAACATTATTACAAAAATTAAACTTACCGTATCAGGTCTTACTAAAATGCACCGGTGATATCGGTGATCCAAATGCGCGCGGGATGGATATAAATACCTGGATGCCTGGTCAAGGCGTGTATCGTGAAACGCATACCGCTGACTACATGACAGATTATCAAGCGAGACGGTTAAATACACGGTACCGCCAAGCGGATGGTAGTACTAATTTTGTCCACATGAACGATGCCACCGCCCTAGCGATTGGCCGGATTATTGCCGCTATCATGGAAAATTATCAGCAAGCTGATGGCACAATTATTATTCCAGAGGTGCTACACCCCTGGATGTTTAATCATACCCGCGTCGCTTTCGCCGCGTAGTTTCCAGTAACCAATTGAGCCAATATTTTAAAGTCAGCGGTCTATCTTGCGTTGGTAGATACTGGTAAGCCTGCCCACCAAAACCTTTCTTAAACAGACTCAAACCAGCCCAAGGGTGATTCGGCTTATCGTCGGGGCTAATACCCCAGAAGTTATATTTTGTGCAACCATGCTGCTTGGCTTCCTGGATCATACGCCATTGTAACAGATAAGCCGCGGTTGATTTTGGGTTGATATGTGATGAAGCACCTTGATGATAAAAGGCTTCATAAGGTGTCAGAATAATAATCGCACCAGCCACGGCCACACCTTGTTCCTCGGCAATGCCAATTCTGACCATGTCAGTCTGGTTGAAGGTAGTAAACTCACGCTCTAAATATTCCAAACTGAATGGTTGGAAACCTTGCCGCGCCACAGTAGTAAGGTATAACTTGTGAAATACGGCAATGTCAGCTTGGTTTGTACTGATTCTAACAGTCACACCATCTTTTTCGGCTTTGCGAATACTGTAACGAGTGGTTTTACGCATATTCTTCATGAGTATTTCATCGTCTGGCGTAATATCTAAAATCCAACTTAATTCCGGATGAACGTGAATTGGCGCTCGTCTAAACCCTTCTTTAATAAAACAGTCTTTAACATCCGGCTGATCTGGAAATAAAGGTGCCACCCTGATAAAATCGGCTTTGACTTTTTTACCTAACTCAACCATGTACTCTAATAACTTATCTAGCACGAGATTATTATGGGCTTTAATTATAGGTCCGTGGGGACATAAAATAAACTTACCGCGTTTGGCCTCCGTGATAATCAATAAGGCCACACCGACTAGATCATTCTCTGACCATACCCCGATGCGTTCAATCTTGTCTGCCTGAAATTCACCCCAAGTATAGCTCTGTAAAAACGTGTCGGGTTTTTCTACCACAATAAATTGATCCCAAACGGTTTGATCTGTAATCGGTTTAATGGTTAGTGACATAAGGTTTCATTAGAGTAATAATTTTTTCAGCAGCTCTTGGTGAGATATTAATATGAGTTGGCAAGTTAATAATATTTTTACAGACCGTTTCAGCCACAGGACATGAAGTACTCACATAGTCTAATAACGTTGGTACTACCGGCGCCCAGTACCAGTCACCTAGTATAACACCTTGTTGTTTGAGTTTATTAAATACTCCAGGTTGATCGGTTACATTCACACTATAGCGTAACCAAATTGAATCTTCTTGCCACGGGCTATTGGGCTGTAAATTATCATGATACATTTTAGCCATGAGTTGACGATGTTTATTGAAACGCTCTAATTTATCGAACTGTACTAAAGCGAGAGCGGCTAAAGCATTAGGTAAACGCGCTGGAAAATATTTAGGTTTCTTGCCGAATCTTTCGAGTTGACTAACGGCTAAAGATAATAAACCTAACGTTTGAAAAACCTTAAATGAATAGCGGGATTTTGTCACGATGGGATGAATTAATTGTTGTAGTGTCCAGAGTAGGCTGGGATAGGGGAGTTGGGATATATTTTTTTGCTCTTTGTTAAGCAATAAAAAACCACCATAAACTGAAGAGATAACTTTATCGCGTCCAAAACTAAAGATTGCCGCGTCACCAAAGGTACCTAATAATTGATGATGATGATAGCTAGCTCCTAGTGCGTGCGCACAATCCTCAATCACATATAAATTATTTTTTTTGGCGAGGTCTAGTAAAATTTCTAAATTAGCTGGCTGACCAAAAGTGTGTTGGATAATTAAAACCTTACTATGTGGAGTAATTTTTTTCTCTAAATCAACCGGATTCATGGTGTATGTTTCAGAAGTGATATCAACAAACACGGGTTTGGCTCCGGCCCAGCGAATTGGGTTTGATACGGCATTACAGGTAAAGGCTTGCAATAAAACTTCATCTGTATCATGCAACTGTAAGGCTTGTAAAATTGTTAGCAAAGCTGTTCGACCGGAATTGGTTAATATAACTTCATGATTATTAAAATAAATTGACAGTTTATTGCGTAATTGTTCAGTCGCCGATCCGTTTAACCATTTCCAAGGTTGCACGATCAACTTTAAAGCTTGTATCACATCGTCTCGTTCAACATTTGGAGACAGCGCTGTGGTAATCATAAACGTGTGCAGGTTATGGTTGTTTCGACTTGTAAATATTGAGTATCACCCGTGGTAGTTAGAATCATTGGTAGTTGCAACATCCCTACGGGATAGTCTTTAGATTGATATTTTATAACATGATTAGTGCCAATATTGATCACAATCCGATCACTGCCTAACTGTCCAAATCCGCCATGTTTAGCTGACCGTCGTCTCAACCGCAGCCATTCAACGGATGGATCCATTGGCCACCAAGTGCCATCTGGTAGTAAGGCCTCTATCCAGGCATGCATGTCATTATGTTTATAGCCGGCCCAAAACCCAGATACTAGTCGAACTGGAATACCACAAGCTTGAACCATGGCCGCTAAATATGTACTAAAGCCTCCACAATCAACTGAATCTAACGCTAAGGCCTCAGTGGTGGTATAGAGCCCAGGAACTGGGTTGCCATATTGCAGTTGATCTAAACAATGATTATAGATATGTTCTAGAATTTGCAAAGGTCGTTGTTTAAGATTTATTTTTTTAACTTCAGCCAGAATAGCCGGATGCTTGGAGTGGATAAATTGGTCTGGTTCGAGATACATGTGGTCAGCTCCACCGGCCGATTGAAAAGCCAAATCGGCTTGTGGAAAAATTGGCTTGAATGGTTTAACAGATATTGTAGCTTCAATGCGGGCTGTTTTTCCGTGTTCAATAATAATCACCGCACCATGATCAGTTATGTTCCCATCACTAGAAAAGTTAACATCCATGACAGTTTGCTGTGGGTGGTTGATCGGATAGGGGATAGCAATGACTTTATCATTTGGGAACAATGCCACGGTTATATTTACGTGAAAACTTTGTGGATAATGGCTGCGATAACGCTCAAACATAGCCTGAAGTATGGCTGATTTTAGCGATTTCGTCTATACTCACAGGCATGCTGAAAGGTCGGTTCCATAATCCGTATTTTGCACGTGATGTTGAAAAGAAACAGCACCGGAAACGTGATTTATTTGCTATTATAGGATCACTAATTTTGTTGAGTATAATAGTTTGGTTTGTGTTTTTTTATTGGCACTTTTTGTCGGTTCAGACCATTATTGTGAAAGGTCAGCAATATTTAACTGAAGAAGATATTAGTTCGGCTACCGCAGAGGGTTTGCAACAACGGCAATGGTTGATATTTAAACAAAAGTTTTTACCCTTTTTAGATAAACAACAATTGTCCGATAGCATCGCTGAGCAACTCAGTCATAAAATACAACTACGATCGATTCTAGTAGAAGTACAATGGCCCAAAACCGTTATTGTCACGGTGTCTGAACGTGTACCGGGCTATGTTTATATAAATGATAATAGTTATTATTATCTTGATGTGGAAGGAACTATTACTCAAACTACCACTGCTACTGAAGTTGATCCCCATTTTCCCCATATTCGTGAACGCAATAAACAACGGGAAATAACTGTTGGCGAATCAATTTTATCGCCGGGTGTGATGGAGTTTATTAGTGAAGTAAACGACAAGTTTACACTAGAGAGCAATCTTGATATTTCTGAATACGCCATAATGCCAGTGACGTGTCAAGCTAAACAATTTGTGACTGAAAAAATCTTTGCTGATGAAATTGCCGGATCAACCACTGAATCGGCTAAACAAAAAAAGCGTGACATCTTAGATCAACTGAGAAGCGATACAATTACCGTTGATCAAAGTTTGGATTTATTAGAAGAGATCAAGAAGACTGAGGGTGATAAAAATTCTAATGAGGCTTTTATTAAACTAGCCGCTGAATACAAAAAAACACCGTGTGACTATCCAACAGTGATTCAAGACATAATTGTAGTGACACAAGACAACGTTGAGGTGTATTTAGATAGTAAGTTGGATCTTGCTACACAGTTAAATAATTTAAACACTGTAATCAGTGACGAGATTAAAAACCCTGCTAGTGTTGATTATATCGATGTCCGGTTCCCAGATCGAGTATATTACAAGTAATGAAGCAGTAAATAGTAGCCATGCGTCGTATAAGGTTTATTGTCCGACACATCGACAATTCCCCATCATTACGGTAAATACAACAACGGATCAACTGGGATACCGTTGAGGCGGACACTGAAATGAAGATGTGGACCCGTTGTGTATGGCCCTGCTCCAGGGGTGCCAGGCATGGCTCCACTTAAGGCAATGGTTTGACCTTTTTGGACAATCTCTTCTGGCTGCACATAAACAGCACTGACATGGCCATACAGCGTAGCAAAATTATCAGCGTGCACGATTAACACATAAGCAAAATTAGTTGACCCATCAAACCGTACAACAGACACTACCCCACTATCAGCGGCTTTGATTGGCGTACCTTGAGGAACACCAATGTCTACGGCATCGTGTTGAAAGTATGCTCTAAATGGATAACTCGGGTCATGAAATGTCGCCGTGATAGTTCCAGATACTGGCCACATCGGATCAAACTCACTTGGCAAGGTATCGGTGGTACTAGTATTATTGGGGCCACTATGTTGACTGTAGGTCTCGCGCGCCGACTTTTCTAAGCGAGAAATTTCAGCATTATAGCCATCTTGTTCAGCACGCACATCTTTAATGAGCTGTTGAAATTTACTTTCGTCATTTTGTACTGTAGACAGTAGCCCTTCTTTGTACATGGCCTCCCCCACTAAGGTTTCTTGTTGAGCTACTAAATCTTGTTTTTTTTGCTGTTCGGCGGCTTGTTTTTCAGATTTATCTTGCTTAGTTTGTTTGAGTTGGTCTTTTAGCTGACGCAGTTGTTCCGTCGCATCTTTAAATTGAGTATTGATAGTTTCGGTATATTCAACTTGCGTCGAAAAATCCGATAAGGTGGCATGAGATAAAGAAATTTCGAGATAGGTTTGTTGATCGTAATCATATAAATCACGAATCATTTTATTCATGTACTCTTTGTTGCTCACCAATTTATCCTCAGTATCATTGATGTTTATTTGTAAACTATCTATCTCCAAGCCCAAACTATCAATCTCCACAGTGGTTTGCTCGATCTCGGATTTAGTTAGCTCGGTATTTTGATCAATCACCTCCAACTGGCTATTCAAGGTGGCGGCTTCATTTTGTTTTGATTTTATGTTTTCTTCATAAATATCAATTTTGGATTGTAAATCATCATAAGCTTGCTGCTTTTCTTTTAATTTGGCTTGAATTTCAACCAAATTACCATTGGCCAATACAACAAATGGGCTAAAACACAGTAAAATACTGGCTAATAGGATAATTTTTTTCATGCTACGTCTATTTTAGCAAGTTTATGGCGTTTTGGATACGGTTGAGGGTTTTTTCTTTACCTAAGACTGTCGCCACGGCAAAAGGCGGTGGTGAAGCTTTTTTACCGGATAAAGCTACTCGCAGTGGCCATAACACATCACCATTTTGGTAATTGTTTTGCTTGATCCAAGTGAGGATGTCTGGTTCTAAATTTTCAGAAAAAGATGTACTCAATAAATTAAATAAATCTTGTAGGTATTTTTTCGTACTGGCGGCATCAGATTTTTTCCAGACAAGCAAAGTTGGTTCATAAACTAATTTATCAGTAAAGAAAAAGTCAGTTAAAGCAGTAATGTCAGATAATTTTTTTAGACGTTCCTGTTCAAGCAAAACAACTTTTTGTTGATAATCCATGTCGGCCTCTGGCAAATATGGTCGACATTGTTCCAGTAATTGTGCCGGGGTTAATTTACGAATATATTGGCCATTATACCAATCAAGTTTGTCTGTATCAAAAATGGGATTCGCTGTATTTACTTGCTTCAGGTCAAACGCTTGTACTAGTTCGGTTAGGCTAAAAAACTCTTGGGTGGTTTTAGGATTCCAACCCAACAGCGCAATAAAATTAATCACCGCTTCAGGTAGATAGCCTTGTTGTTTATATTCTAGTAATGCGGCAGCGCCTTCACGTTTGGATAACTTCCCTCCCCCTTTATTGATGAACAATGACAAATGAGCAAAGGTGGGTGGTTGCCAACCAAAGGCTTGATATAACAAGACATGTTTAGGCGTCGATGGAATCCATTCTTCACCGCGAATGACATCTGTTATACCGGCAGCATGATCGTCAATGACATTGGCTAAATGATACGTCGGAAAACCATCGGATTTTAACAAAATCTGATCATCCAGCTCAGCGCACGCAAATTCAATTGGTCCGCGTACTAAATCGGTGATTCGAACAACACCGGTCGGTTCAATATTTAACCGAATGACGTACGGTTCATGATTGGCTAACTTGGCCGACAGTTCTTCAGCCGATAAGTGTAAACAGGTTTTATCATATTTAGGGGCGCGCCCTTTTTTCTTTTGCAATTCACGCATTAGATCTAACCGTTCAGCACTGCAAAAACAACGGTAGGCTTTATGGTCTTGTAACAGTTGTTCAGCATACTCTCGATAGATGGCTGTACGGGTAGATTGTTTAACTATCTCTCCATCCCATGCCAAACCCAGCCATTGTAAACCAGCCAAAATTGATTGCTCGGCGCCAGCTTGATATCTAGTCTGATCAGTATCTTCAATTCTTAAGAAAAATTTACCATGGTTTTTCTTCGCCCATAAATAAGAATACAAAGCCGTGCGCGCGCCGCCAATGTGGAGATTACCGGTAGGTGAAGGGGCAAACCGAGTGCGAACTTCAGACATGAAAGAGTTGTTTAGTATAATGTAAATAAGGAAAAACGAGCACCGCCGTGATAATTCTGTTCAGACGGTGTGGCTGCCACAAGACACGCCACAGCCATTCTAACCCAAGACGCTGAAAAAGCAATGGGGCACGTTTTTGTTGACCAGTAATATGATCGATACTCCCCCCTACTGCCATGATAATGCGGCTACCTTTGAGTTGGTGATAATGTTGCTCAATCCAATATTCTTGTTCCGGAAAACCTAAACTAACCAAAACCACGTCTGGAATTTTTGTAAACGAACCGCTCTCAGTAATCACTTCGCTATCTGGTAGATGTTGTTTTATTTCTGCAACAGAAGATAAGCCGGTGGTTTTTTTTACAATTCCAACCGTAAGATTATTTTTTTTAGATTGGTTTAATATATAATTCATAGTATCAGTACCAGTGACCCGTTCTGGCACTTTACCTTTACTGCAGTGCACAATGCCAATCCCATCTGGTAAATTTAAAGCACTGCGATTAAGACAGGCTGTATAATCTTTATGGTAATAAGCATAGACCAGAATTTCTGGATTGGGTGTATAGATAACTTTACGCTCAGTTTGTTGGAGCCACTGATCGAGTAAGTTATGCACTGCCTGTTTAGTTAATGGATCTATCCGGACACTCATAGCCCTTGAACTTTAGCACAGAATAAGATATACTCAAAGCAATATGTTTAATAGAATGATGCTAACATTAGCTATTTTTGTCCCGCTAGTGGTGCCACTGGCTAGTTTTGCCGCACCATTTAATCCGCATGATATCATCAGTAATGAGGACATGACCGATTATAGCCGAATGTCATTAACCAGTATTCAAACTTTTTTGAGCAATCGGGGTGGGGCGTTAAGCGATTATACAACAACTGATGTAGATGGCACACAACGCTCAGCGGCGGAAATTATTTACAACACTGCTCAGCGTTATCAACTCAATGCGCAATTTATTATTGCCACGGTACAGAAAGAATCAAGTTTAGTAACTGGGCACAACACAAATTTACTAGATTGGGCTTTAGGTTATGGCGTGTGTGATAGTTGTTCTAAAGACGATCCTCTCGTGATCAAGTACAAAGGCTTTGCCAAGCAGCTTGATGCCGCTGGCAACCAAATTCGCAATGGTTATTTAGCAGACCTGGAAGATCATAACAGTACTATTTCTGGTTGGGGGGTTGGCATTACCAAAACTACTCTAGATGGCATCGCCATTACTCCGCAAAACAAAGCGACGGCCGTACTTTACACCTACACACCATGGCTGGGTTATTACGGTGGGGCTAGTTATGTGGGTGGCAACTCATTATTTTACGACATCATGGAGGGGTTCTTTCCGAATCGAGCGTCAGTTTATTTACGTTATCCTAATCTAACTTTGTTGCAAGATTCTATTTCCGGTGCCGTGTACAAATTAGAGCGCAATCAGTTGCGGCCAATTACTTCAACCACGGCTTTACTGGCCAATTATAATCCAAACCAAATTGTCACAGTCGATAGTTCTGTCATTGATCGTTATAATTTTGGGACCCCGATTGCTGTGCCAAAATTCATCCTAGTACAAGGTCCCACTGGTGGCATTTATCTCATTGATGGTGATCATAACAAACGAGCTATCACCTCAGCCTCTGTTTTTCACAATTTAGGGTATAATCCTGAAGAAGTGATCCCTATGACGCAAGCCGAACTGAACATTATTCCAGATGGTGTGCCCATTACGGAAAACAATAAGTATCCGTTAGGTGCCGTGCTGCAAAATAAAACTAGCGGAGCCGTCGTCTATTTGGATGAATCTGGTTACATACATGATATTAGATCAAAAACTATTTTAGAAAATAGATTCAAAGGATATGCGATAGAAGCTGAGAGCCCTGCAGTATTACAACAGTTTCCGCAACGGCCAGCCATCAAGTATGCGGATGGCACTTTACTAAAAATTCCAGAACGCGATACAATTTATGTGATCGATGGTGGCAAGAAGCGACCCATTGCCTCGACCGGTATTTTAAAACGCTTAGGTGGTCGCGACCAAATTATTCAAGTGAAAAAAGACGATTTAAAATTGCATAAGACAGGTAAACCATTACGTCTAACTAAGTCAACTACTAAATAAATATATGTCCTTGGTTTTTGCTGCCATCGTGCCCCACTCCCCTAGTACTTTGCCAGGTATGAACGGAGATCAAGCTGGGCTAACGAATACTCGAACTGCCTTGAAAGAACTGGAAGGTGAATTTTATGTAATGCAGCCTGATACTATATTTGTTTTATCACCACATGCGCCAATGAGTGAAGCGTCTTTTGCGGTTAACCTATCACCCGATTTTATTTGCACCTATGAAGATTTCGGTGATGCGCAGACTTCAATTAAACTGCATGGTGATATTGAGTTAGTCTCAAAAATTCGTGAGTATGCCGATGCCCATCGTCAACCAGTACATAGTATTACGCAACCAGAATTGGATTACGGTGCCGCCGTGGCGCTCTACCACTTAACACAACATCTTCCATCAGTGAAAATTGTGCCGGTAAGTTTGGCACATTTGGGTGTGGAACAACATTACGCTTTTGGCCAGTTGTTACGCTCAGTGGCTTTGCAAAGTAATAAACGAATCGCCTGTATTGCCTCAGTCGAATTAGGCCATGCCATGACCGATCCGGCGGGAAAAGCCTTTGCCGATCGCATCATGAAAACTATTCAATCGGGTGACTTAACCCAACTCCAATCACTTAATCTTGATTTAGCTGAATCAGCTCAGGCGGTCAATGAGTTCCGCACTTTAGTATTATTGTCTGGAGCATTATCAGAAGCTAAAGTTAGAGCGAATATATTATCCTACGAAGTGGTGCATGATTCCGGATTATTGGTGGCACAATTCAATTTAATTTAACTCAATGTCAGACTGTTACGTACTGGTCAGTCCGGTGATTCGGGTGATTCGTGGCAAGGATCAATTTACCTATCGGTCAACCGCTGCTCTAGTTAAAGGTCAGTTGGTAATGATTCCCTGGCGTAATTCAAGTGTGCTTGGTGTTGTGCAAGACAATAATGTTACTCCTTATCCCACCGCCAAATGGATCGAAACTGTCTTACCCGATAAATTACCAGAGCCATACAACAATTTTTTACATTGGCTAGCCGATCATTATGAGATTAGTTTATCATCCGCCTATCTGGCTTGTCTCCCGCAGTTTCATAAGAAAAAAGCATTAAAAACCGCTCCACAGCCAGTCTTACCGCGTGCCTTGGTTATTCAAAAAAAACGCCAAGCGGTCATTCAACAAGTTGTCGATACCGTTGTCTCATTGCAGAGTTCAAGTACAATCCTTTATCAACGAAGTAATGAAGCCGCCGCGGTTGTGCTTGGTTTGATTAAACACGTAAAGGGTCCGGTGGTTATTATTTGTCCTGATCACACTCAGATAGCCTATTGGTCAGGCGTTGTGGCCCAATATCATCCACTAGTAGTCGAAGCTAAACATAAAGATACCATTCAATCGGCATGGCAGGTATTAGTAAATCATCAGCCTGGTGTTCTCATTGGTACAAAAAGATTGTCGCTTTTACCTTTAACCGAGGCAACGCGAGTAATCGTGCTTGATCCAGAAAATTCTGCTCATGAACAGTGGGATATGAAACCACGTTATCACGTTCAAACTGTCGTGGATAAACAAACTTACGCTGTTTACCTGAGTATGGCACCGCGCACCGAGCAAGTGGCGCATCAACCGATTGTTACTGCGCTTTTAACGGAAGATTATTTACCCAAAATTACCACTATAGCTTCGTCGCCAGGTGTTTTGTTTGCACCGGGTGTCTTGGCCGCCATGGCCGAAGCTACGCATGTGGTGTTGTGGCATAATCGGACGGTTAACGTCATTGATAAAACGATCAAACAAATGTTTCCGGATAAAACCATCATTGTTGGAACAACCGCACTGTTTAATAAACTCGATTGGAGCACAATTGATACTGTCATTGCTACTAGCCTTGATGCACAATTAACCCTGCCTGATTATCGCAGTCATGAAACCACTCTCCAACAATTAATCTGGCTTCGTAACCGTGTCGCCCGTTTGTATATACAAACTTATGCTCCAGATCACCCAGTAATTCAAGCGCTTCATCAGCCCTATCCAGAGCAATGGTACAAACAAACATTGCGCGAGCGTAAACGTTTTCATTATCCGCCATATGTGTTAATCTAGCGTTTATGGAAGTATTACCTCTTACCCTACAACCCAATAAGATATTACGGGCAAAATCGCATAATTTGCCCATTGCAGAATTACCAAATTATGTTGAATTAGGTCAACAAATGATTGTGGTCATGATAAAAAATACCGGTATTGGTTTGGCTGCCCCGCAGGTTGCAAAAAATATCAATTTATTTGTTATTAATAAAGATGTGGCTGGAACACCGGATCATTTAGTGCTCGCTAACCCGAAAATTGTATTTTCTTCTAAAACCATGAATGTTATGGAAGAAGGTTGTTTATCGTGTCCAACCCTATTTGGCGATGTGCGTCGGCCGGAAAAAGTGCGCGTTAAAGCCTATACTCTTGACGGCAAAAAGCATCTGTTTAAAGCCAAGGGTTTATTGGCTAAAGTGTTTCAACACGAAATTGATCATCTCACAGGCGTGCTTATTATCGATAAATTTGAAGCATGAAGCTAATTTTTTTTGGCAGTGGTTTAGTGGCTTTACCAAGTTTGACTTTACTAAAAGATAGTATTCAGTTGGTTGTTAGTCAGCCAGATCGACCTAGTGGTCGACAACATAGGTTAACTCCTACCCCAGTTAGTGAGCTGACAAAAACATTCGGGCTTCCATTGCAGCATAGTTTAAATGATTTACCCGAAGCCGATTTAGGCATAGTCATTGATTATGGTGTTAAAATCCCACAAGCGATCATTGATCATTTTCCATTTGGGATTATTAACCTTCATCCCTCTTTACTACCACGCTGGCGCGGTTCATCCCCCATTCAATCTGCCTTGTTATCAGACGATGCAGAAACTGGTGTGACCATAATGTTAATCGATACCGGATTAGATACCGGCCCCATTTTGTCACAACAGAATTATCCGATTTCTATACATGATACAGCCATTACTTTAGAAAAAACTTTAAGTCAAATTGGGGCAGATCTGTTAACTGAAACAATACATAAATATTTAAACCAAACCATCAGACCGCAAGCACAATCGACCTTAGGTGTAACAATCGCAAAAATGTTAAGAAAATCTGATGGTGAATTACGGCCAGATATGTCGGCTCGGAAGATGTGGAATCGGTATCGCGCTTTGCAACCTTGGCCAGGTGTTTATTTTGTAGAAAATGAGCAGCGCTATAAAATTACTCAGGCGCATTGGCAAGAGGGCAAATTTATTTGTGATATGATTCAACCGGCCGGTAAACCAGCCATGTCATTGGCTGACTTTGAGCACGGATATAAACAAGTACTATTTACGAATAGTTTTTAAGTGATTCTTGAACGCTTTATTGCGCGCCGACATAGAAACAAAATTTAGGGCATATGGTACGACGGATAAATTTAGACCCTGAAAACGTCTGGCTGTAGTTTTAATGCGATTATTAAAGACCCAACGTATTGAGCCATAGGCATGGAGTTTTTTGGCTAAATTAAGATCTTCACCGTATTGCAGGTTCGGGTCAATGCCACTGGTTTGAGCATAAACTGATTGGCGCACGGCCATGTTGTTAGCCGTCATCGCCATAACACCACCGGCTAAAAACCAAGATAGAGCCACTAAACAACGCTCAACAATCCGCACCAGTATGTTTATTAAGAAATTTCGATCGTAGAATAAATAACCACCAGATATTGCAACTAAATGTGGTTCTACAGTAAAGCGATGTAAAATTTTACGTAGCCAATGTTTTGGTACCTGACAATCAGCGTCGGTCGAGGCAATAATTTCACCACGCGCTCGAGCCCAGCCCGCCGCCCGAGCCGCCCCAACTCCTGGATTGGTTTCCTGTACAATAATGATATTGTCAAAAGTATTGGCGATTTTGACAGTGTTATCTGTACAATTATTATCAACTAAAATGATTTCATATTCATCACGTGGCAAACTTTGTTCAGTAACACTACGTAAACACCGCGCTATGGTCAGTTCTTCATTATAGGCTGGTATGACAATTGATATTTTAATGTGTTCGTCTGGATTTTTCAGTGACATAAAAACCTAGATATTTACCAAACAATAATCTTGTTTGAGCGCTTAGTGACGGGAATGAACCAAACACGATCATAGAAATCGGTAATAACAGCCATTGTACTATCATCATTATATATCGACTGGGTGAATAATTAACTGGTCGGCGCGGTAGAATCAGCGTTCCTAAAATAACCGATAAGATTAAACCAATATCGGCCACACTAAGCATGACATTTAGTAATTGTGGCGCAATGGTGGCAATTTGATCAGTCGCCTGCTGCCACTCAACCAAACGGAGTGGTACGTAGCCTAAAAAAAATATAATAATCGAAGCAGTTGCCCAAGACCAATGACCCTCTAATTGATTTATGACTGCTAAAATTCTTTTTCGTATGGGAATTTGTTTAGCCTGACGAAATTGCCAGAGCATAAACGGTATGTTTTCACTCCCCCACCCCCAGCGTTGTTGCTGCTTATAAAGATTTTTTAGACTCTTCCATAAATTATCCGATAAAACTGTATCCATATAAATAGGCATATGTAATGGTGTCACACTATAATGGCCATCATATTCCAAAAAACATTGTACAAAAATTCGTGAATCATCCGATACTACATCCGTTTGCCAAAAACCAACATCAACCAAAGCTTGCCAGGGCATACTATGTGACGCGAAGGTTAACAGACGCTCTGGCCGCACTTGTTCAGACATCGACCAAAACGTTGTTCCCATTGAGGCTACTCGCATAATAGCCGGTGAATCCCAGATATTATTGTTAAACATTGGAATGGGCTGGTAGCTCGTATGAAGTCGATCAGGATGCTGTAAAAAAGTGTAGGTTAAATAATCAAAATATTGCGGTTCAACACATGAATCAACATCTAAAATAGTCACCAAAATATTTTTATAAGGCAAACCGGCTTGGTCAATTAGTGGCTTAATATATTTTCCGGCAAAGGTTAGATTGGCTCCTTTGGCAGCAATTTCACCTGGAATATTATCAGGATGGGTGGTGACAATAATTTTTCCAAAACGATCGGCGTAGCGTTGTTGCATCGCTAGACCATTGGCAATACTGCCAGGAAAACGAGCTTCAGCGGCAAACACGATCCAAAGCCGGTCTGGGTCATAGTTGGTTTTAGCTAAAGCCGCAAATGTGGATTCAACTACATTAATATTTTCTGATGCGTTAGGGATAAAAATTATATGATAGATTTCAGTATTGTTCAAGGTCTTTAGTTTATCTGGCCAATTGATGCGCATGGTTTTTTTGTAAGTAAAAAAGGAAATAACGAGAAAAGTGTTAATGTATGCCACTTTTACCATCCAGTAAAAATCGTACACAATAACAACATAAACCATGGTGATAGGCGTAATTATCGTTAATAAAACAGCACCAATTAAAGTACCCCAAGACAACAAACCGGGAATCATTTCCAATAATCTATACTTACGATAATCGTTGAGCCACGATCCAAATTTCATAGGCAATACCACCAATAAAAACTAAATAAGCTAAACCATGTAAAATAAAAGATGATTTGGCATGGTTTATGTTACGCAATTGACGATGCATGTGCATGATAATTATACCATCAATCCCCCCAATAAATGTACCGGAGATGCCAAGAATTTCAATAAAACTCAGATTGTTTAGGGCTAAGATCACCAGCGGGGGGAGTAATGTGATAAACCAGGCTAAGGTTGGCTTGATATGCAGATCATACTGAAACATCTCTCGGAGTGCCAAACCGAGCACCAGAAAAGATGTGGTCATTGTGATACAACCAAAAATACTACCTAACCACAAAACTTGTGGTCCGAGCGCTTTTCCTAAACCAAGCACAGCACTTTCAGTTGTATTACTGCCGGTAATGCCCACTGTGACAATCGGAAAGACTAAATATATTACTAGTGGAATAATAGATCCAATAATAATTGCCAAGTACAGTTTTGACCGGTTATTTCCCAGCACTTCTTTCATTTCCGGTATGGCCGAGGCAGCGGCCAGCGCAAATAACACCACGCCGTATGGCAAAAATATATTTGCACCACTCGCAGTGGTATAGTTACTGATGTTGATGTGTGGTAGCGCATAGACAGTAAAAATAGTAATCAAAGACAGCATCACAATCATCAGTATTTTTTCCAAAACGCCGACAGCTCGAATGCCAACTAATAAAGCGAGCGCCAATAAAGAAAAATATACCAGTCCAATCCACGATTGGCCAAACAGGGCAAATAAAAGCTTATTTACTTCAACTAAGTAGGCACTCAAAGCTCCATAAAATCCTAAGCACATTGAGCAAACTGCCAGTATTTTCCAGCGCTTTCCTAAATACCTCTCAACATAGGCAGTATATTGATGGTGTCCAGGTATACTACTGACAATTTCACCATACGCCAAATTTACAAACAAGAGAACACAACCAATCACAAGCACATAAACAATTCCGACAAAAACTCCGGCTTGAGCAAACGCATAAGGTAATCCAAACACTCCTGCGCCAACGGCGGTACCAACTAGTAGCGCAACGGCGCTAAATAAAGAATGAGACCGTTTTTTAGAAATCAAGTTCAGCTGTGTCCGTCATCGCGGCCTCATCGACTAATTCATATTCAACCACACCTTGTGTTTTGTATTCAGTGAAATAGACTGTCATTATCTCAGGATTTTGACTATCCCCTTTTATATACTCCATGTAATCGGTCGCTTCTTCTGAATTTGTCCAGCCGGCTTTAGTTAATTGATCATTAAAATATTGGCGCACTTCTTCTACACCAGCGGTGGTTTGATAAGTTACATCAGCTTCAGAATCGTTTTTTGAATAATAACTGCGAATTGAATCTGGATAACGCGTGACGCCATCAATGTCTTTTCCGTAGACATCACTGGTTTCAACTGTGATGGTATCGTCCGCTATTAACGCTGTCTCATCTGTTGAGGTAGCAGAAGTATTAGTTGTTGTACTTGGTGTAGTACAACCGACACCTAGCCCGAGTAACACTGTCAGACCAAGTGGTAATATAGATGTGTATTTTTTCATATGCATACAGTATATCAATTAGTGCCTATATTTGGCAATATCACTTTACCGGTGGTTGGCACTATACTTATCCAAATGGCACCACGGTTTAATGATAATTTATTGCCGGTGGCATCTCGATAAATTGTTCTAGATTGACGATCGGTTTTACTCCATTGACCAGCTATGACGGCGCCATCTTGAGCAATGTAAGCTGTGCCGTTACCAGTGACAGCGTAGTTGATTCTACCCTCAGTGCCGGTTAAAACTCCGGGTGGCACCATTTGCACAATAACCACTTTCGGCGAAATGACTTGACCAGTAATCGCATCGGTTTGAGGATCCCCACCATTCTTGCGGTCATAACTATTAGTGGTTGGATTGTAAGTATAATCGACGGCATACAGTGGGCCGGAACCAAAATCAATACTCAATGGAGCAAGGCTGGGTTGAGCGACCGGTGTATCATCTTTAAATAACCAACTCTCATAAATTGGCAGAGATTGGGCCAAACCTTTATCTTGTCTGGCCTGCGTCAGTAAAGTGCCGCTGGTAAACAAATTATGTGGTGCCACCAAGGTTGAGTTTCTGTAAAAATATTTTGCTTCCGCTCCTAAAGCTGACAAATCTCGGACAGATAATCCATCAACTGCCTGCATCGCTTCCGGGCTACCACCGGCGTGAGCAAATAAGCCATCGTATTCTGAATTAAATTCCAAAAAGGTTGGTCGAGCACTGCGTACCGGGCCAAGGGCATCTGGTAGGTCACCGGAAAAAAAAGCAATAAAGCGCGTGATGCCAGCCTCAACCGGTACTTCGTATACAACTTGAGCAAAACTCAAACCTGATTGTGGGCGCACACCACCAAAGGCAGCATTTTCAATCATGATACCAAGCGGCCAAAGGTTAGCTTGATCGGTTGGTACTAAAACTCCATCAATGCGGCGCGCTACTAGTTCATCAGACGGTTGATTTTGGTCGGTAACAACGGTGGTAGATGTTTCAGTGGTAGATGTTTTATCTGTCGTTACCAGATCAACTGGTGCTTGCATGGCAATATATAAAATACCACCCCACACGGCACAGGCCATGATAGTGACGACACCGGCAATCAAACCCAATTTTTTATTAAGCGTCATATTAGTAAGTGACCGGAGTATCTAGTGTCACCAACTCAATCCAAGTTTGACCTCGATTCAATGCCCATTCGCTGCCAGAGGCATCATTAAAATGAGTGCGTTCACCACGCGTGGTCTTAACCCAACTGCCTGTCTCGACTGCTCCATCTTGAAATAAGAGTGCATAGCCTTGCCCGATAGTTTTAATATCAAGTCGGCCTGTAGCCGGTTCAAGCAAAGTGGTTTCCGCTCGTTGGATAATAATATCTGAAGCTGTGATATTAGCTTGCTCTACTCCCCCATTCCAGCGGGTATATAAATTCGTTGCGGGATTGTAATGCCATTCAACTTGATAGTCGGCTGTCGAAAAATTTATAGTGATCGGTGCCACTGAGGCTGGTCGCTCGTCTGAACTAATGTGATCCTTTAAATTAAATGGACGGTAAGTAGCTTC
Organism: Patescibacteria group bacterium; assembly: GCA_041665365.1. NCBI lineage: Bacteria > Patescibacteria group bacterium. The sequence goes on along the minus strand of JBAYIY010000001.1, from coordinate 26,946 downwards.
AGTTTGTACTAAATTTAGATCACGCAGCGCATAACTAAACAATTCAGAATTAGAAAATAAATTATGCGGAGCAGAAATTTCCTCATTACGATAATAGTATTCTGAATTATAGTATTGGTTTAAGTCTGTAATATAGGTTGAAGTATCTGTTGCGCCTAAAGCTTGTGGACTTCCACCGACATAGGCATATAAGCCACCATACTCTTCAGCTAAGTCAACAAAGTATAATCTAGCACTTCTAATCGGTCCGATCAGTGGAATGTCAGTATCTGTTGTGTAAATGGCCATAAAACGAGTAATGCCACCTTCGACTAAGGCTTCATAAACAACACTGGCCTTATCCAAACCAGATTGCGGTCTAATGGAAACGAGATTCTCAATCATCACTGCTATTGGAAAGCGCTTGGTAGCGGGCACTTCAATTGGTGGGGCTATTTGTTCATTACTATTATCAGACAGTGTGGTTGTAGCAGTTTGCCAAGGGAGTTTCCCGTAGTAGTTTAATACAGCATAAAATATCGCCAATAAGGCGATTAAACCAAACACCACTAAAGCTAAAATTTTGATTGCGCGATTACGTTTAAACCTCCACCAGAGATCTTTTATTTTTTCCTTCCAACTTTTATCCATAGACTAGGTTATTTTTTGTCTGTTTTGGCTGGAGCCGGTTCTACTTCTGCTGTTGGCTTAATCACACCTTCAACCTTGGTCACGTCTTCACTCACTTTAGCGTTCAATGAGGCTAATTCTTCATCACTGCGCGGTGGTTCAACTACGGCCAGAATTTCACCGGGTTGCTCAACCACTTGAACTCCATCTGGTAGAGTGATGTCGCTGACTTTAACACTATCTTCAAAGGTTTTAAGTTTACTAATATCAACCGTCACGTCTTTAAACAACTTACTGGGCAAACATTTAATAGTAATATGATCCTTATTTTTAATAAAGGTACCGCCTAAGCCTTTTACCGCCGGTGCTTCACCGGTAAATATCAACATCACTTGGGCAGAAATCACTTCATCCATTCTCACAGCATGAAAATCAACATGCTCTAACTTGTCTGTTAAATAATCACGCGTTAATTCTTGAATAACTACTGGGACAGTTTTTTTATCATCAATCGATAAATCGATCAAACTACCACCTAAACCAGCCTGACGATAGACCGTTTCTAGAGCCACAGCATCAATTTGAATGTTAGTTGCGGTCGTGTCATGTCCATAAACGACACCGGGTACGACACCGGTTTTACGTAATTCTTTTACAGCTTTTCCTAACACGGTTCTTGTCTTAGCCTGCAATGTAATAGCCTCAGTCTGGGTCATACTAAATATGTAAATTAATAATTTCTGTCACTACGTTCTTGTTATTAAACCAGCGATGACACGCTTGTAAATCGTCCTCAGTTATACGACCGGCGCTACGAAATTTAGCCACATCATCTAATGATAGATCGGTAGCCAGGCCAATGGAGCTAACTAGAGGTCCGGTGCTCAATAGTAATGCAACCGTCGCACATTGGCAAGTGCGGCACTTCACATGCACTAACTCAGCCCCGTGGTTCTCGCTTACTATGGCCGTGTCTAACTGTGCATAACCGGCGCGGCAATGCGGGCAAACCGCCATCAGCTTCTCAAGCGCACCAATAGTTTTACTAATGTTATGCATAAGCGCATTCTACAAAAAAAATACTAGTCTGTCAACGTTTGAGTTCAGTGAGAGCATTTAGGGTTATACCTAAACCAAATGACATGGCCAATAATGAACTGCCGCCGGCGCTAATAAATGGCAATGGTATACCAGTGACAGGCATAACACCAATGTTCATGCCAATGTTTATTAGAACTTGACCGAACAACATGGCGACATATCCAATTACGATGTAGCGCGCTACGTCATCGTGTAACTCACGGCTCAAGCGCCATAGTCGCCAGATCATGGCCGCAAAAATTAGCACGACGGTGCCAGCTCCAATAAAGCCTAATTCTTCACCAATCACTGCGAAAATAAAATCTGTTTCGCGCTCAGGTAGAAAACTGAGTTGACTTTGCGGACCAAGCCCTAAACCACGTCCAAACCATTCGCCTGAACCGACCGAAATAATGGCCTGACGGACATTATACCCAGATTTAGCCGGGTCATTTTCTGGATTAACAAAAGTCAGCAGACGGTTTTTTTGAAAATCATCCAAATAAAATGAAAAGCTCAATACTCCAACCAGTAAAGCGACACCGCCAATGAGCAGTAATTGGCGCGGCCGAATGGAGGTGGCTAAACCCATCACAGAAGCAATACCACCCAATATAAGAGCCGAACCTAGATCCGGCTGCAGTAACACTGTGGCAAAATATAAACCGAACATAGCACCAAAGCGTGCTACGGTGCCCCATTTTTCCATATTAAAACTGTTATCCGCCAAAAAACGAGCGGCCGCTAGGATAAAAGCAATTTTGGCAAATTCAACCGGTTGAATGCTTATGCCGGCCAATTGAAACCAACCCGTCGTACCGTTGACTGTAGTTCCGAATATTAATACAGCAATTAGCACTAAGAACCATACTAAATAGCCAATATAAGCATATTGCAGGATACGGCGATAGTTAATTTGACTGGTAATGCCTAATGTCACTAAACTTAACACAATAAAGGCCAGTTGCTTTTCAAAGCGGAGTGAATCGGAAGTTGGGGTTTGGTTTAAACTATACAAAATGACGGTACTAACAGACATTAGCAAGACAGTACCGGAGACTAGCCACCAATCAGGTGATTTCATGGCAAGATTAAGTTTCCACTGTCGCGGACATTGGTTGTCACGGTTACTTCCCCCGTAGCAGTAGCCTCAAACAAACGCCGCCAATTGAACGCTAAAGGATAATCTTGAAATGACGCTACATTGGTCAGCACTTGTTGTTGAATGCCAACAATAGTATTGGTTGAATCTTTTATTACAGCGGTGACGATAACCTTTTTAAAGCCGTAAGCACTGGCATTAGTGAGCGTGCTAGTTAATTGTGTTATGGTTTCACCGAGGATCGGCGGTGTGTTGGTATTTGTTTCTGGTGTCGCGAATTCAGAACTATTGGTATTTGAGTTAATGTTTTCGATGGTGGTTTTTTCCGGTGCGGTAGTAACCGATAAATTCGTTCGTCCGACTTTGATATCTTTAATAGTAAACTCTGTTTGAATCTGTGGGCCGCGCACGCGATGCCACGTTACATCAGACGGCACCAGAGTCGCTTCAGTTTGAGTGGTGGCTTGACCGGAAATGTTATTGGCTACTAAATAAATGGTTTCACCCGGCAAAATGACACCATCTTTAAAAGTGTACGGCTTGCCCAGGACATTAAATGTATAAGTAAAATTTCCCACCTGGGTAGAATTTGGATTTGTCACAATGGCATAAACATCAAATACCGCACTGGTATGCGGCAAAACTTTCACCTCTTTGATAATTAACGCCTCCGGCGCTTTGATTGAATCGTAAATCACGTTAGTTGTACCCAATTCATTTATGGCAGTATTGGTTTTGGGTTCATTAACTAAATATATGACCAATAGCACAATATTAACCAGCCACAAAATCGACACTGCGGCAATGCCCACACCATATAAGGCTGTGTAAACTTGGTCTTTATGAGTGTTAAACCAATAGGCCCACTGTAAATCCTTCCCTTCTAAATCATCCATATAGAAACAAGTTTAAGGCTGTGCTATACTAAAGTCAACTATAAGATTTAAATAAATATAAAATTATATGATTTTCACTACCCAGGATATTTTGTATGTTACAGTGTCAGTTTGTATTTTACTATTCACCATTTTTTTAATCTGGATAATGTATTATCTAGTTCAGATCACCAGACAGAGTAACGAAATGATTACCGATTTTCGCGATAAGATGGAAGAGTTAGATGCCAGTGTGAAAGTCATCAAAGATAAAGTTAACGAATCTGTTGACCAAATTGGCTCAGTGCTAGATATTGTGCGCGCCCTGGCCGGTAAATCGTCAAAGAAAAAGCGTCGCTCTGACGATTAGTTTTCAGCTTGATATTTGTTTATTGCATCTATAATCGGAGAAGAATCTGTGAGGTGTTGCCAGAATAGAATTTCATTGCGATTAATGATGATATAATTGTTTGGTTTATAAAAATCATCCGCTAATTTTTTGAGTTTCACCCCATTATCGGGTGTGGTCGTATCAGTGTTAGTATCAGTGGCAGTATTTGTGGTATCTGTCTTTGGGCTGACTTGTAAATAGTAAACATCAAATAGCACCAACGAACCTGGCCCATACTTCTTGATGTGGCCAAAATATGTCTGACCATTCGTTAAAGTGACAGCCGAGACAACATCGCTATTAAATAATTGATTATACTGGTTACTGTACAAGGCAAATTGGGCAAATACCAGAATGATAGATAGCCCAGCACAGCAGTACGCCACTGTTGCCATTAAGCTTGGCCAGTTGCGTAGTCTTTTAGTTTGATTGATTTGTATGGAGCGTGGTTTTATTGGCATATTAGCCATAGTGTAACACAGTTGGTATAATGCCGCCACTTATGTCGTTTACTCACCTACATGTTCATAGCCACTACTCGTTGCTCGATGGTTTACCGAAAATTGACCAGTTGGTTGATTATGCCAAACAACAAGGTTTTAGCCATCTGGCTTTGACCGATCATGGTGTATTATATGGCGCGATTGAATTTTATGAAGCGTGTAAAGCCGCTGGGATTAAACCGATTATTGGTGCCGAACTGTACGTCGCCCAACGGACACGGTTTGATCGGCAACCGCGTCAGGATGATAAACCGTATCATTTAGTGGTTTTAGCTGAAACCCTGTCAGGTTATTTTAATTTAATTAGGCTAGTGAGCCAGGCACATTTGGAAGGGATTTATTATCGCCCCAGAGTTGATTTTGATTTACTGCAACAATATCATGAGGGCCTGATCGCTTTGAGTGGTTGTTTAAGTGGCCAAGTGGCCCGGTCAATTTTACAACACGATGAGGCACACACTGTTGATACGATCACTCGTTATCAAAAAATATTTGGTCCAAATAACTTTTTTTTGGAACTCCAACGCCATACTAACACTCCAGAACAATTAATAGTTAATAATAGTTTAATAAAATTATCCACTCAAACCGGTGCTAAGTTAGTCGCCACGGCTGATAGCCATTATTTGCAACCCACTGACGCGGAGGCACAGGATATTTTGGTCTGTATTCACACTAAAAAATCTGTGTCTGATACTAATCGCCTATCGATGCGGCATGATGATTTTTCACTAGCGTCGGCTGACAGTATGATGGCATTATTCAAAGATATACCTGAGGCCATTACGCAAACTGAGGTGATTGCTCAACGTTGTCAGATAGACATTCCTTTAGGTGTGATCCAACTCCCCTTTTATGAATTACCACCCGGTAAAAATGACAACCAGGTATTGTTAGAACTATGTGAAAATAATATTACCAAACATTATAGCGGTGAGCATGTGTCGGCAGCGCGGGCCCGCTTGATTTATGAGTTAGACGTTATCAAAAAAACCGGTTATGCCTCATATTTTTTAATTGTGCAAGATTTCGTTAATTGGGCTAAAGAAAACCACATTGTGGTTGGTCCGGGTCGAGGTAGTGCGGCTGGTAGCATTGTGGCATTTTTAGCCGGTATTACCGAGATTGATCCATTGAAATATGATTTATTGTTCGAACGGTTTTTGAATCCAGAACGGGTTAGTATGCCTGATATCGACTTGGATTTTGCCGATACCAGGCGGGCCGAAGTAATTCGATATGTGGAATCTAAATATGGCAAAGATCATGTGGCACAGATTATTACTTTTGGTACCATGGCAGCGCGCGCCGCAGTACGTGATGTTGGACGAGCGTTAGGTTTAACCTATGGTTTTTGTGATACCATCGCCAAAATGATTCCCATGTTTACATCGATTCAAGTCGCCATTGAGACAGTACCGGAATTAAAACTGTTATATCAGTCTGATGCCGATGCCACCCGGCTAATTGACCAAGCTTTAAAACTGGAGGGTGTAGTGCGTCATACTTCAACCCATGCCTGTGGTGTAGTTATTACTAAGGAGCCTTTACAATTTTATACACCGGTGCAGTATTCCTCCACCAGTGAACACGACATCGTAACCCAGTATTCATTGCACCCCATTGAAAGACTCGGCTTGTTAAAGATGGATTTTTTGGGATTAAAAAATCTCACCATCATTGAACAAACTTTGGCGCTAATTAAAAAAACGACCGACACTACTGTAGCGCTGGATAATCTTTTGTTAACTGATAAAAAAACCTATCGTCTATTTCAAACCGGTCAAACCACTGGCATTTTTCAATTAGAAAGTTCCGGCATGAAACGCTACTTGCGCGAATTAAAGCCAACTGAGTTTGAGGACATCATTGCCATGGTGGCGCTGTATCGACCAGGGCCGATGGAGCGGATTCCGGAATATATCTCAGGCAAACATAAAAAACGCACAGTGACATATTTAATACCGCAATTAAAACCGATTCTGGAAAAAACCTACGGCATTTTAGTTTATCAAGAACAAGTGATGGCCATGGCGCGAGACGTGGCTGGTTTTACGGCTGGTGAGGGCTATCTTTTAATTAAAGCGGTGGCTAAAAAAATTGAAAAGTTATTAAATGAACAGAAAGAAAAATTTATTGTTGGTTGCGAAACCAATGGTGTGTCGCAACGTATTGCCGAACAATTGTGGGAGTTTATTGAACCATTTGCGCACTACGGTTTTAATAAGTCTCACTCGACTGGCTATGCTTTAATTGCGTATCAAACGGCTTATTTGAAAGCCAATTATCCGGCTCAGTTCATGGCTAGTTTATTAACTTCCGATCAGGCTGATTCTGATCGGATTGCCATTGAAGTGGAAGAGGCTCGCAGTATGGGGATAGCTGTTTTACCACCTGATATCAATGAAAGTTATTCTACTTTTACCGTGGTGCGGGAATCTTTACCCAAACAGCCGCGTATTAGATTTGGTTTAGCGGCTATAAAAAATGTTGGACAAAACTTAATTACAGATATTATTTCAGAACGCAAAGCTAATGGACCGTTTACTGATATCCAAAATTTTTTACGCCGCATTCAACATAAAGATTTAAATAAGAAATCATTGGAAAGTTTAATCATGTCGGGTGCGCTGATAGCGTTTGGAGAATTCTCTACCTTACTGGCTAATGTAGAAACGTTATTACAATATAATCGTCAGGCGCAACAAGATGCTTTATCCGGGCAGGGTAATCTTTTTAGTGGCTCGATATTGCTTTCACCGAAACTGTATTTACAGCCAGCCGCAAATTCTATCAGACGCCAACAATTGGAATGGGAAAGAACCTTATTGGGTTTGTATGTATCAGGCCATCCCCTGGCTAAAGTGCAACGTTTAAAATTGCCCGGGATGATAACACTAGCCAGTGCCGCTGAGCAGCGGGTGAATAGCCCCGTGCAGTGTTTAGGTTTGGTGCAACAACTAAAACGGATCACGACAAAGTCTGGTGATGCGATGCAGTTTTTTCAATGTGGTGATGGTACAGCTCAGTTAGAGGTAGTGTTATTTGCCAGCGCTGTACAGAAATTAAAAACCGTTTTAAGTGAAGGCCAGTGTGTGGCGGTGCAAGGAAAAATTAGCAAGCGCGATGGACAAACCAAATTGATTGCCGAAACCATCACGCCGTGGCCAGAAGAATTTGTGCTGGTTAATTTAACCGGCACAACATCGACCGATCAAGCTCAGGCAGCTAAGCATGTTTTTAAAACCTCACCCGGATCAATTCCCGTGTATTTGGTTACCAAGCAGAAAATATTAAAAACCGATAGTGGTATTAAACGGGAGGCTGTGACGCAACTTAGTCAGCTCCTTGGCGAAGATCAGGTGGTTTTGGTATAATAAGCCCCATGACACATCCACAACGCTTACAGCGCTATTTCTCCCCAGTCTTAATTGTATTCATCCTAGTGGTGGCCGTTTTGGTTGCGGCGGTGTTTTATGTGGCTTTCAGCAAAACTACAGTTGCTGTAAAATTGCGTGATGTGCCGGCTAAAGTACCTTTTCAGTATTCTACAACAGACCTTGGTTTAGAAATAACCGAAACACCCATTGATCAAACCTTTACCTTTACCGATTATGAGGCTAATGCTAGCGAAGATGCAGTGGCTACCGGCACGGTGACTATTTACGACGAAACTAGTAGTAACCAACCATTAGTGCGAACCACTCGATTGTTGTCGGATAGTGGCATTCTGTTTCACACCGACGAAACAGTGACCGTGCCAGCTGGAGGAAGTATTGAGGTACCGGTTTATGCCGATGCCGCCGGAGCGAGTGGTAATATTGAACCAGATCATTTTGAAATTGTGGCACTACACGATAGTGTCAAAGCACAAATATACGCCAAAAGTACCTCGCCCATGACTGGTGGGGTTATTAAAAAAGTTGTTTTAACTGACAAAATTATTACTGTCGCTAAGCACGCGGCTAAGGCGGCATTGGCGGGAGAAGTAAACCTTACCGCACAAGAGGTAAATGGCACCGTGGGTGATGAAGTTAATTCGGTCGAGGTGCATAGTGTGGGCAAATCTGTCGTGCTGCCAGATGCTACGGCCGCGATTCGTAAATTATTACTCAATGATAACGAGCCAATTACCAAAGATGCGCCGTTAACTTATGAAGCAAATTTTGATGGTAATGAATGGATTTTATCCGGCGACGTTGAAACTACTGGACAAGTGGAGAATCTGGACTTTATTGATCCGACGATCTTAACGGACAAAACAGAGCAGCAAATTCAAAATGTCTTAAGTGACTATGAACAAATTGATAGTGTCCAAGTCACCTTTGTCCCCTTCTGGTTGGAGCGGACACCGGCTTTAGCCCAACAAATTAATCTTATAATCGCTCAATAAATGGATCTTAATCATCTTCGACATTCAGCCGCTCATATGCTGGCGGCCGCTCTAGTGCAGCTTTATCCTGGTACAAAGTTGGGTACTGGCCCAGTAATTGATAATGGGTTTTATTATGATGTTTTACCACCACAACCGATTACAGAAGCTGATTTAGAAAAAATTACTGTGGCGATGCGTAAAATAATAAATGGTCAGCATGAATTTGTACGTGAAGATGTTACTGCTGAACAGGCCAAGAAATTTTTTGCTGACCAACCCTTTAAACAAGAGTTGGTAGAAAAATTTTCCAAACAAGGTGAACAACTTCATCTTTACCATTCCGGGCCATTTACTGATTTATGTCAGGGTGGTCATGTCCAAAACACCAAAGAATTAATGGGGGTTGGTCTTAAATTAACGAAACTGGCTGGGGCATATTGGCAAGCCGATGCTAAGAATGCTCAAATGACTCGGGTTTATGGTTTGCTATTTGCCAGTAAAAAAGAACTAAATGATTACTTGCTTCAACTGCAAGAGGCTGAAAAACGCGATCACCGAAAATTGGGTAAAGAACTGGGTTTATTTACCGTGATTGATGAAATTGGGCCAGGTTTTCCCCTGTTCTATCCCAAGGGAGCGGCTTTACGTAAGGCAGTTGAGGATTTTATTGAAGCCGAACAGTACAAACTGGGTTTTAGAAATATTTGGATACCACACATCGCCAAAGATACTTTGTATAAAACTTCCGGGCACTTAGGAAAATACGATGCGATGTTTTCAGCCATAAAACTGGACAACCAGGACTACTATTTAAAGCCAATGAATTGCCCACACTTCATGATGTTATATAAGAGTCAGCCACACAGTTATCGCGATTTACCGTTACGTTGGACAGCCACTACCACAGTGTATCGCAATGAAAAATCCGGTGAGTTGGCCGGTTTAACCCGGGTACGCGCGTTAACCCAAGATGATTGCCATATTTTCCTGCGCCCAGATCAAATTGAAACGGAGATTAATAACATTTTAGATTTAATCCAATCGGTCTATCAGGCTTTTGGACTGAATGATTTCTGGGTAAGTATTTCCACGCGTGATCCGAATGACATGGCTAAATATTTGGGTGAGCCGGTTATTTGGGATAATGCGGAAAAGATTTTAGAAGACATTATTTCTAAACGCCATATCACCTATAAAGTAGTGCCAGGTGAAGCGGCCTTTTATGGTCCAAAATTGGACTTCATGGTAAAAGACGCCATTGGTCGTGAGTGGCAACTTTCTACTGTACAATTAGATTTTAATTTACCCAATCGTTTCGATTTACATTACATTGCCGCTGATGGTTCCAAACAACGTCCAGTAGTGATTCATCGGGCAGTGTTGGGTTCGGTGGAGCGCTGGTTGGGCATTATGATTGAACACTTTGCCGGTAATTTCCCTACTTGGATGGCTCCGGTGCAAGTTAAATTGCTAGCCGTGGGTGAAGGCCATTTCGAGTATGCCAAACAAATACAGCAACAGTTAGAATCTAATCATATTCGAGTTGAGGTTGATATGGCCAGTGAAACCTTAGGTAGCAAGATTAGAACAGCTGTCAGTGAAAAAGTATCTTATATGGTTGTATTGGGCGATAAAGAAGTGCAAGGTAAAATGGTAGCTGTTAGGAAAAGAGGTTCAAAAGACACTGGTACAATGACATTGGATGAGTTTGTTGAAGTGTTGAAAATTGACATTCGCGAACACACCTCCCCAACCCTCCTATCGTAGGAGGGAGTTAGGAATAAGGTTATTTTTTAGGAAGGGGAAGGTGTTTTAAATTACCAGCCACCATCGGTGACTTGGCGTGTAATGACTTTGGTTTGATATCTAAAATCCGTTCGGTACCAGATGTGGCGACGCCACCGGCTTGTTCAATAATCATGGCCAGAGGTTTTAATTCATAATTTAAGCGCAACTTAGCTGTTTGCTTGGCGGCATCATCATACGGTCTAAAATATAATCCCCCCTTTAATATATTACGATGAATATCAGCGACCAGTGAACCAATATGACGGGACGTGCATTTTGGGTTAACTTTTTTAAAGTTATCTAAAAATAAGCGATCTGGTTCTGACCAGGTATGAATATAAGCCTCGTTGGCCGAATAAACATCACAGGTGCTCGGTATGTGAATAGCCTCATGAGATAACAACCACTCACCGATACTTTGATCGAGGGTGAAGCCATGCACACCATGACCCGTAGTATAAACTAACATGGTGCTTGATCCGTATAAAATGTATCCAGCCGCCACCTGATCTTTACCTGGTTGTAAAAAATCTTCCAAAGTAGCCGACTGACCTTTTGGACTGATTCTGTGATGGATAGAAAAAATACTACCAATTGAGACGTTGTAATCAATATTCGATGAGCCATCTAATGGGTCGAACGCAATGACATACTCATTATTTTCACCGCCGGGTACTAAGACAATATCAGTCTCCTCTTCGGAGGCGAGGGCGGCAAAGTGACCGGTTTTGGATAGGTATTTTACGAACCATTCGTTGGATAAAACGTCCAGTTTTTTAACCGTATCACCAGAGCTATTAGCCATGCCCGCTTCACCAAAAATGTTCACTAAACCGGCTTTATTTACTTCCCGCGAAATTACTTTACCGACCACGCCAATATCTAATAATATTTTAGAAAACTCGCCACTGCCACCGGTTTTATTTTCTTGATCGAGGACAAATTGTGATAATGTAGGGTGTTGTAACATATGGTTGAGTATACTATAATCCTCCCGCTATGTCTAAAACCTACTTCATCTGGCCCTTAGGCTGTCAGACCAATAAATCTGACGGTGAACGCGTGGCTAGTGTGCTGACAAAAATGGGCTATACCCGCGCTGTCACAGACACCACGGCCAATGTGATTGTAGTAGTGGCCTGTGCCATTAGACAATCAGCCGTGGATCGCATTTATGGTAAATTCCGCTGGTGGGAAAAACGCCAACAGACCGGAGATTTGATCACCTTACTGACCGGTTGTGTTTTGCCGCATGATAAAACAAAACTCACACCCAAGTTTGATCTGGTCTTTGATATTGAAGATCTTCCAAAATTACCCCAACTATTAGCGCAAACCAATCTTGAAACTACTGTTAATCTGCGTGATCAAATGGAGTATTTTGCTATCCAACCAATTCATAACTCGACGTTTCGGGCTTGGGTGCCAATTGCCAAAGGTTGTGATAAATACTGTACCTATTGTGCTGTCCCCTTCACCCGGGGCCGCGAAAGGTCGCGCCCATCTCAGGATATTATCAATGAAGTTACCGACTTAATTTCACGTGGCTATAAAGATATTCACCTGTTGGGTCAAAATGTGAATTCATATGGTTTAGATAAACCGAATGCAGAAATCAGTTTTGCTGAGTTGCTAAAAAGTGTGGCCGAGTTACCCGGTGAGTTTTGGATTCGTTTCCATGCTCCCCACCCGCGCGATTTCACTAATGATGTGATTGAGGTTATCGCGCAGTATCCAAAATTGTGCAAACAGATCAATCTGCCAGCCCAATCGGGTAGCTCAACTGTGTTACGCCGGATGAATCGGCCTTATACACGCGAACATTATTTAGATTTAATTACTCGTATTAAAGCCGGCATTCCTAATGTGTCATTATCAACGGATATCATTGTTGGTTTTTGTGGCGAAACCGAAGCTGAATTTGCTGAATCATACAGTTTAATGGAACAAGTGGGTTATGATATGGCTTTTATTGCTCAATACTCCGTACGCCCCGGCACCGTAGCCGCCAGACGGTTTCAAGATAATGTCACCCATGCCGAAAAAAAACATCGGTTTGCAGTGCTAACTGCTTTGCTTGGAGAAACGTTTATGCGTAACCAAACACCCAGACTCGGTACGATTGATACGATTCTGGTTGAAAAATATTCTAAAGATCATTGGTTGGGCCGTAATCAACATCAGATTACCATAGAGTTTCCAGCCCCAGCTGATGCTCAACTAGTTGGAACATTTCAAAAAATAAGATTGGATCAGGTTGAACCGTTTAGATTTGTTGGGAGTTTACCCCCAACCCCCTTGCAGGGGGCTAGGATGGTTCGCTAAATTTTTTCTTAGGGGTAAAATGCAGCCTGTCTGTAGGCTTCTGCCATCTGTCCCGGATCACTCGCCCCATAGATCCCTCGACCAACGATAATAATATCTGAACCACCAGCAATGGCTTGTTCGGGAGTCACATATTGTTGTTTTAATTTATCACCAGAATCGGCTAGATTTACACCTGGTGTCATGGTAATAAATTTAGGATCGTCAATCAGTTTTTTCATGCCGATAAAACCAAACACGAAATCGCTATATTGTTGTGCCCACTTTATGGCGGTTTTAGTGTAATCACCCGTGGCTAAATTACCAGCTGAACTCATTTCGGCTAATAATAGCAATCCACTCCCCTTCGTTTTGCCAACTTCCCAAAGACCCTCAATGATGCCTGGCCCCGATACAACATGGGCGTTTATAATATCTGACCACTCAGCAATTTTATAGATCCCGCCACTGTATTGTAGTTTTACGGTGTTACCAATATCAGCAAATTTACGATCTTCAAAAATCAAAAAGTTATGCTTCTTTTTTAGATCAAGCAAAGTGGTGATCAATTCCGGTGTAAAATCACTAATGATATCAATGTGGGTCTTTAACACGCAGATACTATCCCCCACTTGTTGGATCAATTTAACTAAACTGTTGGCATCTGTGACATCGGCGGCGATAGCAACATTGGTTTCTTTTTCCGCCATGATGGTAAATAAACGCTTAGCGGTGGCATTATTTGTGAGTTGGATACGATCTTGTATTTTCATAAATTATTTGTTCTTTGACTCAAAAAATATTTTGCCATGCCCGATAGTTGTATTAACCGGAATATTATTCGCGCATAATTTACACTCTTCAGCTGGATACACTGTCACGATTTTTTCAGCTAAGGCCACAAATGGCACACCAAAAAAATCACTGTTAACTTGTTGTGGATTCTTATTTACCATCACTGCTGCCACCACCACTTTGCCACCCGCTGTTTGTATCGCGTCGATTACTTTTTGCAGTGAGCCACCTGTGGTTGTAAGATCCTCCACGACCGCCACATTTTTTCCAGCCACGATTTTATCGTAACCGCGAGTCATTTTTAAAGTGTCGTCTTTTTTTTCAGCATAAACAGATAATACTTTTGTGTTGGTCAGTTTAGATAAAGCCGCCGCGGTCCATTGGGACAAAATAATACCGCCTAAAGCTGGGCCAGCCACAACTTGAACATTATAGGTTTTGAATGCCTCGGCAAACATCTCACCTACCATGGCTACTTTATCGGTGTAGGGGTACAAAGCATCTTTATTGATGTAAGTATCAAAATGGCTCCCAGACGTGCCCACAAAGTGATCATTGGGCATTACAGCACCAACTTCTTCTAACATGGCTAATAAATTTTCCATAAGTATATTTACTGCTGTTTAGTTAATTTAAGCATGATAAATGGAGGGTGCTCAATATATTCTTTCCCTAATTTATTAGTAGACCCTGCTTCATTATGGGTTGTTCTTTCGGTTTCATCTGCAAATGATTCGTTGCTTTCCGAAACTATTTCCCAGCCAGCTGCTTGAGCAGCTTGACGATATTCAGCAGCCGTATGGTAGTTATTATCAACTACTAATCCAGGAATTTTTCGTAAAATCGGATCGCCAGATTTCACTAACTGAGAATTTTTATCTGTAATCACAATTGGTTTGCCAGTTTTATCTAAAATAAATGTTGCGCGTAATATATGAACTAAAGTACTAAGTATTTTTTTTGCACCGCCCACCGTATGGTCTGTCTCTCTTTCCCATAGTTGATCGATCTCAGATTGAACTGATTCTCCGTTAGGTTCATTTCCATCAGTAAAAACTGTGTTTAATGAGTCTGGCGCAGTGACTACAAGCATAGCTCCTGGCTTGGCCACGCGATAAGCTTCATTAAAATGTTTATTAAAGACATCTCCAACCTCGGGCAAATTGCAACCAACATTTATGCTCATAACTACATCTTGGGAATCATTGTCCAACGGTAAATTGGCAACATTGGCCACTACAAAATCAATATTTGTCGGAGGACCAGCTTCACCCCATTTTTCTCTGGCTCGTGCGATCATAGCCGGGTTGAGATCAAGGCAGGTGACATGACTAGCTCCTAATTTTATTGCATACTCACTCCATGGTCCGGCGCCGGCACCAATATCAGCTACAACTTTGTCTTTAATGGCAGCTTCATCCAATACTTCATAGAGATTATTATCCAAAAAACGTCTACCATCCGGGCCATGTTTAGCAGCTTCGTATCGTTTCGCCTCTGCTTCACCCCAACGGCTCAATTCTCCCCTTATACGACGATGCTCATGTGGCTTTGGATCAGACATACCTAAAAAATCTATTATTTAGTAATTAATAATTTGGCCTGATTTATCCCGGTGATATTTGCCAAATTCTGTTAATGATAAAGCCTTTTTACCAGTGATAACTGGACCCACCTGGCACATGGGTTCACCGGTGTCATCCATACAACATTGACCACATACGCCGAAACCACACTTCATGTAGCGTTCCACACTGATCTGAGATTCTACACCATATTTTTTTGCTAACATTGCTACAGCATACTCCATTGGTTCTGGCCCACAGACATATACCGTAGTATGTTTTAGCTGAGTTTTAGTAATGGTCTGTAAACGTTGTTCAAGAACGCCAGTAATAAATCCTTTATAACCAGTCGATCCATCATTAGTTGACAGAAAAGTATGTTTTGGAAAATGATCAGTGTAAAGTAATAGATCTTTTGTTCTGGCACCGACTAATAATTCGTAACTACACTGTTGTTTTTTTACAGTGTTTATCAAATAAACTAATGGTGCGGCACCATAGCCACCGCCTACTGCTATAACATGTTGTTTTGGTTTCCAAGTGTATGGGTTGCCATATGGCCCAGACACACCTACTTTGGCACCTGGTTTTAATTTAAACAACGCAGTGGTGAAATTTTTTAACTTGAATACTACTGTGGTAAATGTTTTACCATTATCAGCCGCAATCGAGAACGGCTTTTGATCCACGCCGGGTAACCATAACATGACAAACTGGCCAGGTTGTGAGTTTAAATTATTAAAATTAAATGTAAACCCCTTCACATTGTCAGCTTCGTGAGAAATAGTTTTTAAGATAGCAATTTTAGGTGTCATGAGTGTGCTTTACCAATTAAAGTAGTCAAGTTTTTTATTTTATGTTGTGTCATGTATTGATCCATTTCTTTCATAATTTTTCCAAAAACATCTGGGCCTCTCCAAAACACGGCTGAACCAACTCCAATGAGTGTGCCACCGGCCAGCATCATTTCAATGGCATCCTCGCCGGTAGTAACTCCACCGGTGGCAATAATCGGTATATTGTGTACTGAGTTGTAAACATCCCAGACGGCTTTTAAGGCAATTGGTTTTAAGGCTGGTCCAGACATGCCACCGACACTGTTACTTAAAAATGGTGTTTGAAAAGAACTGTCAATGACCATACCAGAAACCGTATTTATAGCAGTAATGGCATCGGCTCCGGCTTGCTCACAGGCAGCGGCGATAATGCCGATGTTCCAAGCATTGGGTGATAATTTCATACAGACTGGTATCCCTTTGGCATGGGCTTTTACCATTTTAGTGATCGCCGTAGCGGCCTCTACACTATAGGCAAATGGTACCCCAAATTCAGAACCAACATTAGGGCAAGATATATTTACTTCTAAAATGTCGATGGGAGCTTTGACAATTTGATCCGTCACTGTACCAAATTCTTCTAATGTGCCAGCAAACACACTACCAATTAATGGTGCTTGGCAAACCTTTTTGAATTTTTTTAATTCTTTTATACCTTGCTCAACACCGGGGTTGGATAAACCAACGGCATTGATAAAATAATTATCAAAACCACCCATGGTTGGATTAACATGGCCTGGGCGTGGTTGCAATGATAATGATTTAACAGTCACACCGCCGGCTCCTAAATCAATACATCTTTTCATCGAAGCGGCTGTAACACCTAGAATACCCGAGGCTAGCACTAAGGGGTTTTTAAATTTTACATTTAAAAAAGATATCATTTTAGCAATGTATTAATTGTTTTAACCCATTTATTGGTTTCAGACTTAACCCAGGTTTTTTCTAACTGAGCAGCCTGTTTGATCTGGTTTAGTTGTAAATTGCCACTAGCACCAAGATGGGTTTTCTGCCGGATATTATTAACTGGATCAATTTGCTCAAGCTCATCAAGTGAATTACTCACGTGGCGATAAGCATCACGAAAGGGCATGCCGTGTTTCACTAAATCCAGGGCGTAATCGGTGGCGAATATCTCCGGTGTACACGCCGCTAAACATTTGGTTTTATTTAAAGTAATACCTTTAGTTAACGCCAACATCACTTTAACAGTATTTTCATATAAATCCAAACCCTTACAGAGTAGATCTTTGGTTAATTGTGAATCGCGATTATAACCAGATAATAAAACATTTTGCATTTCGATGGTACTGATTAAATAACCCAAACTCACATTAGCTTTACCTCTCGTAAGTTCAAACACATCGCCGTTCTTTTTTTGCGGCATAAGGGACGAACCTGTACAAAACTCTTGGGGTAGCTCCACAAAACCAGTTTCAGACATTGAGAATATCAAGACATCATTAGAAAACTTAGCGAGTGTTTGCATAAGTTGATTCACGGCAAATAATATAACCGCCTCAATTTTTCCACGGGTATAAGACACATACAGGGTATTATTTTGCACTTTACTAAACCCTAGTAGTTTGGCTGTATAAGCGCGATCAATCTTCATATTTACACCAAAACCAGCCGCACTGCCCAATGGGCTCATGTCGTTATAGTGATAAGCGGTTTTGAGCAGTTGGAGATCATCTAGTAGGGCTTCAGCGAACTGATCGAACCATACTCCCCCCGATGTCGGCATAGCGCGCTGCATGTGAGTATAACCCGGCATGGGTACAAACTCATTGTCTTTCGCTAATGTCAGAAAATTATCAGCCAAATTAATCGTCAAATTATACAAATCTAAAATGCGCTCTTTGGTGTATAAGCGAGTCATCGTTACTACCTGATCATTACGACTTCTAGCAGTATGTATTTTTTTACCTAAATCACCTAATTGTTTAACTAAATAGTTTTCGATGGCGGTATGGCCGTCTTCATCGGCTGGTTTGACAATAAACTTACCGTCTTCCCACAGGATGATTATTTTTTTTAATGCAGTCTGTAGAGTTTTAAATTCTTTGGTTGTGATGACACCGATTTTTTTCAACATGGCGGCTTGGGCAATACTGCCATAGACATCATGTTTTATCATCACCTGATCAAGAGCGTAATCGTTCCCCACTGTAAACGCTAAAACTTCTTTGTTTATGCTATAACCTTTGTGCCATAACTGAGCCATATTATCGGCTAGTATACCCGAAGCACCTTACCCTGTACAGGCATATTTAAGTAAGGTGACCAGCCACATTTACTTTTAATATCAGCTTGGCTAATGGTCCATTTCCAGTCTGGATCAAGGTCGATTTTTTTCTGACTAGTAAAGCCAAATAGTTTAGTTGGATTAGTAACACAGCATCGTATAATATCATCGATACTCAATTTATTTTGCGCTAGTCCGGTAAATAATAGCGGCACGAAAAACTCGATACTTGGAAAACCAGGCAGATTGCTCTCGCTGATTAAATGGGGCGCATGATCTGTCGCAATTGTATCGATCACACCGGCTCTTACCCCTTCCCATAAAGCGGCCCGATCAGCCGCCGTCCGTAATGGCGGGTTCACTGGTTGAGTTTTAGTGGTTTCATCTAACCATAAGTGATGCAGGGTAACTTCAGCGTAAACCGGCAAGCCTTCACGTTTGGCTTGAGCAATTTTTTCTACTTCAGTTTGAGTGGAAATGTGACAGAAATAAGTTAGTTTTTTGTATTGTCGAACAAACGGCATAATGCGATCAACCCCAGTATGATCATGGATCATGATTGGTTTGGTGGCATTTTGGTAAAGAGTGTGTAGAGTGGCATCGTTGCGCACAAACATGCCAGTTGAGTGTGGTTGTAAAAAAACTTTAATCCCACACGCCTGTTCTTGAGCAGCTAAAGTGTCTTGAAGCGATTTGTCAGTGACACCAAGTGGTAGACGGTACGCAATACCCGGATTAACTTTTTCTATGAGACGTTGTTTGTTCAGTAAGTCAGCTTGGGTAAGAACAGGCGGTACATTACTAGGCATGTCAACTACACCAACTACTCCACCAGCTAGTGCCGCAGCCGAGCCTGTCACCCAATCTTCTTTATACTCCTGGCCCGGTGTGCGAAAGTGCACGTGGCAATCAAACAGGCCGGGTAAAGTTACCATACGCCGAGCACATTCTCTAGCAAAGCGGCGCGCACGGGCACACCAAAGGAAGCTTGTTGAAAATAGTAGGCTTGCGGAACAGCATCGATGTTTGTTGGTAATTCACTAGTTCTGGGTAAAGGACTAATTATTTTACAAGTTGGTTTCATGGCTTCGACATCTTGCAGAGAGATTTTATAACTGTTTTGTAGCAGATCGGCTTGATGTTTATCGGTAAACCGTTCGGTTTGGACCCGAGTAACCAAAATGATATCAGCTTTATTTAAATGTGGTTTATAATCTTGTGTTAATGGATTTATTAATAACTGCTCCACGTTGTTAAATAACTTTAACGTGGTGGATAGTGAATGAACAACACGAGAATGTTCAATATCACCAATCATCAAGATTGTAAAATCATCAAGTCTACCAATACCTTGTTTAATCGTGAATAGATCCAATAAAGTTTGACTGGGATGTTGATTGGCACCATCACCCGCATTAATCACAGGTACGCCGGCCACCTGAGCCGCTCGGTCGGCGCTACCGGCTTCAGGATGACGCATCACAATAACATCACCGTAGTTTGACACCATTCGGATTGTATCCTCGAGCGATTCCCCTTTGGTGGTAGACGTACTCGTGACAGAATCAAACCCCAATACACTGGCGCCTAGGCGCTGGGCAGCTGATGTAAAAGATAAACGGGTGCGTGTAGAAGGTTCAAAAAAACAGGTGGTGATAATTTTTCCAGATAAAGTTGCTTGAAAACCATTCTTTATTAGAGCAGCACTCCGTGTGTGCACCTGTTCAATCCATGATCGAGTGAAGTTGTCTGTGGTGATAATATTAGTATTCATGCCAGGCTTTGATTAATAAATCTTTTAAAGTTAGATTACAGACTGAATTTATAAACATCTTAGCAATCTGCACGTTACTTATCAATGGGACATGCCAGTCAATCGCCGCGCGGCGCAGGCGGTAACCATCGGTTAATTCACGATGATTATATTGGCGTGGAATGTTAATGACGCAATCAATGTGTTTTTGTTCAATTAAGCGTATCACCGCAGCGCCTTTTTTTACAATTTTAATCGGTATATTATGTTTGCGATAAAATTCGGCCGTCCCTTCAGTAGCGTACAAAGTATAGTTATGATGATTGAGTTTTTGAATAAACGGTAATAATTTAGCTTTTTGGGCATCTTGACCAACTGATAATAACAGACGTTTCCGTTTGGGAATGTTGTAGCCGGCTGCCAACATCGCTTTAAGCACGGCTTCTTGGTAGCCATCACCAAAGGCGGCTACCTCACCGGTGGAACCCATTTCGACATACAAGACCGGGTCAGCCCCTTTAATACGGCTATAAGAAAACTGAGGGGCTTTAACGGTGACATAATCAAGATCGAATCGGCCGTAATCAACCTCAACAGTTTTGCCGAGCATAACATTGGTGGCCGTCTCGGCAAAATTTATTTTTAATGATTTAGACACAAACGGAAAACTGCGTGAGGCGCGCAAATTTAATTCAATAATTTTAATTTCATTGTCTTTGGCTAAAAATTGGATATTAAATGGTCCGGAAATATTCAGTTCTTTCACTACCTGGCGCATACGTTGTTTGGTGCGGCGAATTGTTTCAATGTAGGTGCGTTGCGGTGGAAACACGGCGTGCGCATCACCGGAATGAACTCCAGCATTTTCGATGTGTTCGGTCATGGCATAAAGTTTTAAATCACCGTGATCGGCGACACCATCAAATTCAATTTCCTTAGCACCCACAATAAATTTTGAAATCACTACTGGATAACGGTTGGAAACTTCAGCCGCTTCTTTGAGATAATGCTCAAGATTCTCCGGTGTGAAAGCCACATTCATGGCGGCACCAGATAAGACATATGATGGCCTAATCAATACTGGATAACCAAACTTATCAGCAAATTTCATAGCGGCTGAAATCGTGGTGACTTCTTTCCAGGCGGGTTGATCTAAACCAATCTTATCTAATAATTTTGAGAAAATATAGCGATTTTCAGCGCGATCAATATCTTTGGGTCTAGTACCTAATATGGGTACTTTATGAGCCATTAAATCCATCGCCAAATTATTTGGAGTTTGACCACCCATCGCTACGATCACTCCGTGGGGTTGCTCAAAATCGACGATATCTAAAATACGTTCTAAAGTCAGTTCTTCAAAATAAAGTCTATCAGACACATCATAATCGGTTGAAACTGTTTCTGGATTACAATTCACCATGATGCTGGTCTGTTTATTTTGGCGAATCGTTTTAACAGCTTGTACGCAACACCAATCAAACTCGACACTAGAGCCAATTCTGTACGGGCCACTACCTAACACAATAATACCCTGCTTAGTTGAAGCCACATCATGTTCGCTACCGTGATAAGTAAAATATAGATAATTAGTTTGCGCCGGATATTCGCCCGCTAAAGTATCGATTTGTTTAATAACCGGGATAATGTGATGGGTTTTTCTGAGTTGTCGAATTTGCTGTTCAGTCTGCTTGGTTAAACGACCAATTTGTCCATCAGAAAAACCTAGTTGCTTGGCTTGTTTTAAAACTACTGGAGTCAAATCTTTGCTAATAGTTTTTTGATAAGTCACAACTTCAGCTAGGTTGAATAAAAACCATTTATCAATTTTAGTTAGATCATACAGCTTATCAACACTAACTTTGTGTTCCAGCGCTGTCGCTAGAGCAAAAATTCGTCGATCGGTGGGTAATTTAATATCAGACATGTAATCAGGATTAGAGCGTGCGTTGGCAACCAAACCATCATCGCCGGTACCTAACATGCGTAAACCTTTTTGGAGGGCTTCATTAAAAGTTCGACCGATCGCCATCACTTCGCCAACTGATTTCATTTCAGTGGCAATGGTGCGCTCGGCCAGTTTAAACTTCTTTAAATCCCAGCGTGGTATTTTTACGGCGACATAATCTAAAGCTGGTTCAAAACAGGCGGTAGTAGTACCGGTGACAGAGTTGTTCACCTCTAACAATGAGTATCCCATGGCTAATTTAGCAGCGATGTATGCCAGAGGGTAGCCTGTAGCCTTAGACGCTAAAGCAGAACTGCGTGATAATCTAGCATTAACTTCGATTACTCTATAATCACTCGAGTGCGGATCTAAGGCGAATTGAATGTTGCATTCCCCGACTACTTGTAGATGCCGTACCACCTGTTGCGCGACATCGCGCAATTTTTGATACTCAGAATTAGATAAAGTCTGTGATGGTGCAATGACGATACTTTCACCGGTATGAATACCCATCGGGTCAAAGTTTTCCATGTTGCAAACAGTAATGCAGTTATCAAATTTATCTCGCACTACTTCATATTCAATTTCTTTCCAGCCACCCAAGTATTCTTCAATTAATATCTGCGGCACATTATTTAAAGCTTCAGCAGCGCGAGCTTTAAGCATGGGGGCTGTAGTAATTTTGGAAGAACCTTCACCACCTAAAGAAAAGGCTGATCGAATCATCACTGGATAACCAATTTTCTTGGCGGCTGTTAAAGCCTGCTTTATTGTAGTGACCGCCGTGCTAGTGGCCACTGATACATTAATGGCACGTAAAGTCTGGGCAAATAGATCACGATCTTCGGTTACTCTGATACTATTTGTATTCGTACCTAGAACTGCGACACTATATTTTTTGAGAACACCAGCTGTCTCTAATTCTAAACCTACATTTAATGCCGTCTGTCCGCCAAAACTTAGAGCAATGGCATCCGGTTTTTCTTTGACAATAACTTCTTGAACAAAATCTAAAGTTAATGGTAAAAAATAGACCACATCAGCCATGTCGGGGTCAGTCTGGACAGTGGCAATATTAGGATTTATCAAAACGGTTTTGATCCCCTCTTTTTTGAAGGCTTTAATAGCTTGTGAGCCAGAGTAATCAAACTCGCCCGCTTGACCAATTTTTAATCCCCCTGAGCCAAGTAAAAGAATCTTTTTTGGTAAAGTATTATTCATAGCAGTTTGATAAAATCATCAAACAAATAATTAGCATCAGCTGGCCCCGGGTTGGCTTCTGGGTGAAACTGCACCGAGCACCAAGGTTTGGTTTTATGTACAATCCCCTCAACGGATTGATCGTTGGCATTTCTAAAAGACACTGACCAATCACTTGGTAGGGTTGATTCCTTAACAGCGAATCCATGATTTTGTGAGGTTAATATGCAGCGTTGGGTGCCTTCAATCTGACACGGTTGATTTTGTGCGCGATGACCAAACGGTAATTTATAGGTTGTCGCACCAGCGGCTAACGCTTGAATTTGACTACCCAAACAGATTCCAAAAATTGGCAATTTAGTTTGCATAGCTAATTTGGTTTGTTGAATGGTGGCTACACATTGAGTCGGATCACCAGGGCCATTGGATAGTAATATACCGTCAATATCTTTTAAATTTGCAGTAAAATTATAATCCCATGGTACTCGTTTTACCTTAATGCCGCGCTTAACTAAATTTCTAATAATACTTTCTTTGACACCACAATCTACTACGATGACGGTTTTTTTACCCTGACCGTACCAAATAACTTCTGTGCAACTCACCTCACTAACCAAATTTCTTTTATTAGGATCTTCTATAGTTGAGTTGTTTGATTGATTAATTTCAATTCTGCCTAACATTACACCATGGGTTCTTAGTTTTTTTGTGAGCGCACGTGTATCAATACCAGTAATGGCCGGAATTTGGCTGGTTTGTAACCAATCACCTAATGATTGGGTGGCCTGCCAATGAGAGTACTGTGCCGTGTAATGCGAGACAATTAAACCTGATACTTGAATTCTATTTGATTCTAATTGAGTAGTGTTAGGTACCCCATAATTACCAATTAATGGGTAAGTACAGACCAATATTTGACCCCGATATGACGGATCCGTCAGACTCTCCGGATAGCCTACCATGCCGGTATTAAACACCACCTCACCGTCACCGTTACCAACAAAACCAAATGATGCACCAATAAATGCTGTGCCGTCAGATAATATTAATTTGGCTATTTTTGACATAGTTTCAGACCATTAGTAGTACAAATATCAACTAAAGCATCCAAGTTGTAAAAGCGACATCCCTCCATTAACATCCGTGCTTCTGTATATAAATCACCATCAATAAAAGGCTGAAAAAAATCATTTATATTATCAGTGCCAATGCCTACAGTTAAACCGGCGGCTAGAAATTCTGGCACACGCGCAATTGAATTATGCACCGGAGCATTTTTACCGCGCAATTGTTTCATGCCTAAGGCAGCTCCAGGGCAAGTGATCACATTTAATTTGGCTTCGACCATCAGTTTTAAAACATGTTGAAAATAATCTTCACTTTGCGCCGATAAAGAAATTACATGTACAGCATTAACTCTTTCTTGTAAGCCATGTTCGATGACTTTTTGGGCTAATAATTCAGTATCTTTTTCGTCCGGATTATTTTCTTGATCAATATGGACATCAACACACTTATTATATTTTTTAGCTAAATTAAAAATAATATCGAGATGCTGAGCTGAGTTCGGTCGATCATAACTAGGTAAACCACCGATTACATCAACTAACGGTGCGGCTTGTTCAATCCACTTTCTAGCTTCAGGATTAATAACTCCTTCTAACGTTTGTGAGACAATAATCAACTCACACTTACCGGCAAACTCTTTCTTAATATCAAAAGCTGCTTCCAGGCACTTTAAACCAACGGTGGTATCTATATCAATAAATGAGCGTACATACCGTACGCCCTGAGTGACCATGCGCTTCATTCCTTCACGCATACGATTTCTTAAATCTTCCGGGGTGTAATTTTTCTTAATCTCCTTATATAAATGCCATTTCGCCTCCATGTCAATGTGTGATTGCAATAAGTTCTGCTCGTTAATCAAAAAGGCTTTATCAAAATGGGCATGGCAGTTTACAAAACCGCCCTTGGCTTTAACCTTATCTAAGAAGATAGTTTTAAGATCGTAGGGTTTAGTCATAGTTTATTTCTGTACAATGATTCATCCACACTATTCATCATGTTTTTTATATCTAGATCAATACCCAAAAAATCTTTTATCTTTTGAGCCGCAACAGCGGGTTGTTTCATAATATCATTGTACCAAATCTCGAGAGTCTTTAAATGGGTTTGTTGTTGTAGCCAGGCCGTAATATTTTTTAAATGTCCTTCAAATAATTCTTTCATTTCAGAATCATTCACTATCATATCTTTATTGCGTCGTAAGAGCATTTTGGTTTGCGAGGCTAAAATTTCCGGCATAGCCCGGCGCATAAAAATAACCTTATACTGCCGGTCGGATGGTAGATCATACAATAAGGTTGAAACCATTTTTACCGCTTTACCTTCAGCTTCGGGTAACCAAGTTGTGTCATTGGGCAATTGTTTGACCCGCTCAAACTCATAATACCCTTTTGGGTTATCGATATCAGCCGATCTAACTTCATCGGTTAATGCAGCAATGCCGCCAGCTTCAAGCATTTTCATCATGAGAGAGGTACCCGATCTTGGCAAGCCAGACACTATAGTGATCATTGTTTTAATTTTTCTCTTAATAAACCAGTAACCATTTCCGGATTAGCTTTACCGTTCATCTGTTTCATAATTTGCCCAATTAAGTACATCAGTAAACGTTCTTTACCGGCTTTATAATCAGCCACAATTTTTGGGTTGGCGGCGATTACTTCATCGCATATTTTACCGAGCTGGTCACCATCATGAATTTGTTCAAGATCAAGTTCCTGCATGACCTGCGATGGGTCTGACCCGTGCTCAAACATATGTCGTAAGATAGTTTGCGCGGCCGACGAGTTTACTTTATTTTGATGCACCAAACTAATAAATTCTGCTAGGTTTTCTGGTGTAATGATGAGTTGAGAAAAATCTTTTTTAGCTTTGGCTAATTGTCCGAATAATTCTGATGTGATCCAATTACATACTTGGCGGCATAATTTTTCGCCTTCCCGTTGCCAAATTTCTTCGTCACTCCCCTCGGTGGTATCGATCGAGCTTAACCAGGAGCGTAATTCAGAGACCGTATTTTCATAATATTCCGCGACGCGTGGATCGGCCGTTAAAACCTTAGCATCATAGTAAGACAAAAAATATTCTTCACGAAACCGCGCCCGTCTTTCTAAAGGTAATTCCGGAATCTTTTTAAAGATGATATTGATCTGGTCTTGAGTAATATGTAAAGGTGGTATATCTGGCTCGGGAAAGTAGCGATAATCAGCGGCGGCTTCTTTACTGCGCAACTCGATAGTTTTGCCGGTGGCATCCTCCCAGCCACAAGTGCGTTGTTGCTCTGGTGCTTGATTATTTTCCCACAATTTGGTTTGTTCGGTTATTTCATAAATTAAGGCCTGCTCGGCCGCTTTAAACGAATTCATGTTTTTAATTTCCGTTCTGGGATACAAAGCAGTATCCCCAACTGGACGCAATGAAATATTTACATCCATGCGCATGTGCCCCTTTTCCATATCGGCATCAGAGATACCTAAATAACGCACTAACATTTGTAATTCTTGTA